>NZ_JBGONH010000008.1:0-104887 GCF_041439075.1 Vibrio sp. FF145 | reverse complement strand
ACCATATCACTTACTACCGTTTTTGTTTTAAGTTCCCGCTAATCCGCGATGAACCTAAAAAAAGCCCAAGAGATGGGCTCTTGGGCTAGATATGATTCAGTGATGGAAGCGATTAGTCGTCGTTACCCATAATGCCTAAGATGCTTAGTAGGCTGATGAAGATGTTGTAGATAGAAACATACAAGCTAATCGTTGCAGAGATGTAGTTCGTTTCACCACCACGAATGATGCTTTGCGTTGTTAGCAAGATTACACCAGTCGAGAATAGGATAAACATACCGCTCATTGCCAGTGATAGTAGTGGCATTTGTAGGAAGATGTTTGCAACCATGCCGACTAGCAGAACAACGAAACCAGCCATTAGCATACCGTTAAGGAATGAAAGGTCACGTTTAGTTGTTAGGGCGTAAGCAGATGCAGCCATAAATGCCAGTGCAGTACCGCCAAGTGCAGTCAGGATGACATCACCCATGCCTGCGCCAACGTGCATGTTTAAGATTGGACCGATGGTGTAGCCTAAGAAACCTGTAAATAGGAATGTGAAGACTAGACCCATGCTGTTGTCACGGTTCTTTTCTGTTAGGAATAGAAGACCGTAGAAACCAACTAGCATAATGATAAGACCAGGGCGAGGAAGGTTCATCGCCATAGATACGCCTGCTACTACAGCAGACCAAAGTAGTGTCATAGACAGTAGTGCGTAGGTGTTACGCAACACTTTATTGGTTTGCAGAGCACTTTCTTGAGATGCTGTGCGTGAAAACATAGGGCTGTTCATAATCTTCCTCGTAAGGTGACTTCAATAGTTATTAGTACATTTATGGGGCTGAAAGTTCGAAAAATCAAGTCTTTCATTCCTCTTATATACCTAAAATAATAATCAAAATAGTCGGTTAAGTGTTTCTGAAGGTGTAACAAAGTATTTCTAATGACGATAAAGTGTCGCTAACACTCGATGTTCAAACTTTTATAGTTACTGGCTAATGATTTATAACCTTTGGAAAACGAACGATAACATCGAAAAATAAAAAGAACATCGAAAAATAAAGAGGCGACCTAAGCCGCCTCTGTAGTCTATGCATCATAACATATTAATGGTGTAAGATTTGGCTCAAGAAGTTCTGCGTCCTATCCGATTGTGGGTTTTCAAAGAAGTCGACAGGGTTGTTCTCTTCTATGATTTCACCGGCATCCATAAAGATAACGCGATCTGCGACCTCTTTAGCAAAGCCCATCTCGTGCGTTACACACAACATTGTCATCCCTTCTTCGGCCAATTCGACCATTACGTCTAATACTTCACGAACCATTTCTGGGTCTAGTGCCGATGTTGGTTCGTCAAATAGCATAACCTGAGGGTTCATACACAAAGAACGAGCGATTGCCACACGTTGCTGTTGTCCACCTGACAGTTGGCCTGGGAATTTATCCGCTTGTTCAGGGATTTTTACACGCTCAAGGAATTTCATCGCGATGGCTTCGGCTTCCTCTTTAGGCATCTTTTTGACCCAAATAGGGGCTAGAGTACAGTTCTCTAATACCGTCAGATGTGGAAACAAGTTGAAGTGTTGAAAACACATACCAACATCTCGGCGCACGGCTTCAATGTTTTTTAGGTCTTCCGTCAATTCATTACCTGAAACGAAGATATGACCCTTTTGGTGTTCTTCCAACCGGTTGATACAACGGATCATCGTTGATTTTCCTGAGCCAGAAGGGCCACAGATAACGATTTTTTCGCCTTTCTTAACCTCTAGATTGATGTTTTTAAGTACGTGGAATTCGCCGTACCATTTGTTCATGTCTTTTAACTCGATCATAAGACCTTGAGAGTTGTTTTCTGTTTGCTGCGTCATAATACGTCCTTGATCTTGTTAATTATCGTTTGTGACCGGTGTGAAGTCTGTTTTCTAGCCAAATCGAGTATCTCGACATGCCAAAACAAAACACCCAGAACACTAACGCGACAAATACATAACTTTCTGTTGAATACCCAAGCCACTCAGGGTCGGTATTCGCGGCTTGGCCAATCCCTAGTACATCAAACATACCGATAATCAAAACTAGACTGGTATCTTTGAACAAACCAATAAAGGTATTCACAATTGAAGGAATCGTGATTTTAAGAGCTTGAGGCAGAATGATAAGCCCCGTTTTTTTCCAATAGCTCAACCCTAGAGCGTCAGCGGCTTCGTATTGACCTTTTGGTATTGCTTGCAAACCACCACGGATTACTTCCGCCATATAAGCAGCACTAAACAGTACTACCCCGACAAGTGCACGTATCAGTTTATCGGTCTCCATCCCCTCTGATAAAAAGAGCGGAAGCATTACCGAGGCCATGAATAGAACCGTAATCAGTGGTACACCACGCCAGATTTCGATGTAAACGGTACACATACTGCGGATGATTGGCATCTCTGAACGACGCCCTAGCGCCAGTGCGACACCGATAGGTAGTGATACAACGATACCAACAAGTGCGATGATCAGTGTAACCAGTAGGCCGCCCCATTTATGGGTATCAACAACCTCTAGACCAAATACACCACCGTATAGTAAGCCTGCAATGATAAACGGGTAGATGTTTACGAAGAATAACCAAATCCACGTACGCTTAGGTGTTTTTTCGTAAGCTAACAAAGCAACAAAAATAGCTAATGTTGCGTAGAAAAAGCGAGGACGCCACAGTTCCGCTTCTGGGTAGAAGCCGTACATGAATTGGTCCCAACGGACGCTAATGAAAACCCAACAAGCGCCTTCGCTAGTACAGGCATCGCGTGTTGTTCCTATCCAATCAGCGCTCAAGAATGCCCAATCAGCTATTGCCCATAATAAAGTGAAAGCAAAGTAAGCAAGCACCACAGTGACGACACTGTTAATTGGTCCATTAAATAGATTTTTTCTTAACCAACCGACAGGTCCAACAGTATTCGCTGGAGGCGGAAGATCAGGTTGAAATTGATGTGTACTCATCTTATCTCTCCACCAACGCTACTTTGCGGTTGTAAATGTTCATTAGAGCGGATGTCAATAGGCTTAGAGTCAGGTAGACGCCCATTGTCATCGCGATTACTTCGATAGCTTGTCCAGTTTGGTTCAATGTTGTCCCTGCAAAGACAGATACAAGATCGGGATAACCAATGGCCATCGCAAGTGATGAGTTTTTGGTCAGGTTTAAATACTGACTAGTTAGTGGTGGGATAATAATTCTTAATGCTTGCGGAATAATGACTAGCTTAAGAGTTCTTGTTCGCGGGAGCCCTAGAGACATAGCAGCCTCTGTTTGCCCATGGTTTACCGCATTAATACCTGAACGCACAATTTCGGCGATGAATGCTGCTGTGTAGATACTTAAAGCGAGCATCAATGCTGCCAATTCAGGAATGATGCTGATACCACCTTTGAAGTTAAACCCTTTCAGAACAGGGTACTCCGCAGAGATAGGCATACCCATAACAAAGTAAGTGACTAATGGTAAGCCCACAATCAGCGCCGCAGCAATTCGCAACATTGGTGTTTGTTGGCCGGTTAGTTTTTGTTTGTTATTAGCCCAGATGTTGATAACAAAAGTAGCGATGATACCGACAATCAATGATGCGATGACAATGCTACTGCCTTGTTCTAATACTGGAGCTGGGAAGTACAAACCACGTACATTCAAGAAAATAGCTTCACCCAGGCTCATACTCTGACGAGCGGAAGGCAATGCTTGTAGAACGGCGAAATACCAAAAAAATATTTGTAGAAGAAGAGGGATATTTCGGAATATCTCAATGTAGACAGCTGCAAATCGGCTAACTAGCCAGTTTGAAGATAGCCTAGCGATACCCATACTAAAGCCCAGTACTGTGGCTAACATGATGCCTAATACTGAAACTAAAGCGGTATTGAGAAGACCGATAAAGAATGTACGACCGTATGAGAATGTTTCGTCGTATTCAATCAGTGTTAAGCCGATACCAAAACCAGCTTCTTGGGAGAGAAAATCAAAACCAGTGGCGATACCACGGGAATCTAAGTTTGTGAGTGCATTATTTACAATCGTGTAGAAGAAAGCACAAAGCGCCGCGACGGCGAGAATTTGGAAAACAATTGAGCGAAAAGTGGGGTTGTAAAAAAGGTTGGCACTTTTGGGCTGTGGTTTTTCTTGAGTTGGAGAAATAGTTTCATTAGGTTTCATACTGCTATAACCTCAAATCCATTTAATAAATAGGGCGGAAAAGTCCGCCCTAATTGATGCTTGTAAATTTATTAACGGATTGGTGGAGCGTACATAAAGCCGCCCGCATTCCATAGTGCGTTTACGCCACGAGAGATCTGTAGTGGTGAACCTGTACCAACAGTACGTTCGAAGCTCTCACCGTAGTTACCAACTTGTTTAATTACTTGGTAACCCCAATCGTCACGAATGCCAAGGCCTTTACCTTTAGGACCGTCAACACCAAGAATACGCTTGATGTTTGGATCTTTTGACTTAAGCATTTCGTCAGCATTCTTAGAAGAGATGCCGTACTCTTCTGCGTTAATCATGGCTGAAAGGGTCCATTTAGCAACGTTGAACCACTTGTCATCATCTTGACGAACAACAGGGCCTAGTGGCTCTTTAGAGATGATTTCAGGAAGTACCTGTGCAGATTTAGGATCAGCTAGATTTAGGCGAAGTGCATATAGACCAGATTGGTCAGTTGTAAGAACATCACAACGACCCGCGTCGAAACCTTTTGATGTTTGTGCTGCCGTATCAAATACCACTGGCTTGTAAGACATGCCACTGTTACGGAAGTAATCGGCTAGGTTAAGTTCAGTCGTTGTACCTGATTGAACACACACTGAAGCGCCATCTAGTTCTTGAGCACTTGTTAGTCCAAGTTCTTTCTTAACCATGAAGCCTTGACCGTCGTAGTAGTTAACGCCTACGAAGTTCAAACCTAGAGCAGTGTCACGATGTAGCGTCCATGTTGTGTTACGAGATAGTACGTCTATTTCACCAGATTGAAGCGCGGTAAAACGCTCTTTTGCTGTTAGCGGTACATACTTAACTTTAGTCTTGTCACCGAGTACAGCCGCTGCAAGAGCTTGACAATACTCAACATCAATTCCTTCCCATTCACCTTTTGAGTTAGGGTTAGAGAACCCTGGAAGACCTGTACTTACACCACAAGTTAGAAAACCTTGAGATGTGACTTTGTCCAGAGTGCTTTCTGCCGCTGATGCTGATGTCGCCATCATCGCAGTTGATGCAGCTACTACTGAAGCAAGAAGTGTTAGTTTATTTGTCATTTGTATCCTTCCTTGTTAACCAGGTGACACCTGATACTCATACTCGTTTGAGTGTCTCTTGTGTGTTGCGTTGTCTATGACCTTGTTGCTCAAATTACGCGAGTTGCATTTTGCAAATGAAACCGTGTGCGATTTAAACAACTGTTTATAAGGTTAGGAAAGGATCCGTAGTTTCACAAATGTATAATTTAAAAAGAATTTTGAATGAAATCACAAATCCGAACACAATTAGAATGACCAAATGTTAACTGAATGTAAATAGTGCAACGGTTCACACTGTTGGTGCAACGAGATTTAGGTTTTTATATTGATGGTGGTCTAGGTAAATATTCTGAATTAAAGTCGTATTGATGGCGGATTAGCCTTAAGAAAGGTGGAAATTTGGTCAATAAATATTTTTATTACGCTTGGATAGTTATGAATATGCTCCAAATTTGGTAGCATGTCTGAATAGTTATTGAAGTAGTCTCAAGGAAGAACATGCGTTATTTCCCAATGTTTTTGGATGTAGAGAATAAGCCAATTCTAGTGGTTGGTGGGGGCGAGGTTGCTTGCCGAAAAGTCGACAGTTTGCTACGAGCGGGTGCTAATGTAACTTTGGTTTCTCCTAAGGTTGCACCTTACTTAAAAGAGCTAGCCGATGAAGACAAACTTCGTTGGGTTCAAAATTTTTACTCGTCACAGCTTATCTCGAATAACTACTTACAAGTGTGGGCAACCACAGACAATCCAAACCTAAACCATCAAGTACATAATGATGCAAAAAAAATGGGTATTCTTGTCAATGTGGTCGATGACTTACCCTATTGTGACTTCATCACACCCTCAATGATAAATCGCGGACGAATCCAAATAGCGATCTCAAGTGGGGGTGCATCACCTGTTTTGGTGAGAAATATTAGAGAAAAACTCGAAACTGTATTGCCACAGAACATAGGTTTGATAGCGGATTTCGGTGCATCAAAACGCAATTCAATTAAAGAGTCCTTTCCTACTGTTGATGAACGCCGAAAATTCTGGGAGCGCTTTTTGTCGTCCAGTTTTATTAATCAAGTGACGGATAGGGATCAACTTGAATCGTACTATCAACAGTCGTTGACTGAGCAAGTTGATAGTGAAGGGCAGGTCACTTGGATCGAATTTGAAGAAGATGTTGAGCTACTTTCTATGAAGGCTTTACGTCTGATGCAAGAGGCAGAGCTAGTACTTTCACCAATCGATTGTCCATTCGAATTTATAGACTTATGCCGTCGAGATGCAGAAAGAGAGAGCTATGTTAATAGCGGAGAGCTATCAACCAAGCTTGAGCAAGCCAGAGCAGAGAAATTGCGAGTGTGTGTATTTATTCCACCAGCAAGCGTAGAGTTTAATCTATTGGTTGGCAAAGACCTGAAACTGTCTGCTGCAAAAGTGCTCAGTTAAGGCTCGATCTATCTAGCTCGGTTCAAATGCCCTCGCGGTATACGAATAAAGCTGCCCGATAAATAAAAAGCCACTCCCTAAAAGAAGTGGCTTTTTGCTATTTAAAACACGACATTGTGTTGATAGATGAACAACTCAAATAATTGGTCGCTCCAACCAAAAATTAGTCGCGGAAGTTGTCAAACTGGAAAGGTTGACCAAGCTCACCGCTGCGAACTAGAGCCATAACAGCTTGTAGGTCATCACGCTTTTTACCCGTTACACGAACTTTGTCGCCTTGGATAGAAGCTTGAACTTTAACTTTGTTGTCTTTGATTAGCTTAACGATCTTCTTAGCAACATCCGTTTCGATACCTTGCTTAAAGATAACCGTTTGGTGCCAAGTACGACCTGTTTGGTCTGCTGCTTTCGCTTCCATCGCGTTAGGATCAACATTACGTTTTGTTAGGTTGCTACGAAGGATATCGCGCATTTGCTTCAGTTGAAAATCGTCTTGAGCAGTCAATTTTACTGATTCATCTTTGTAATCAAAGCTTGCTTCAACGCCGCGAAAATCGAAACGAGTCGATAGTTCACGGTTTGCGTTGTCTACCGCGTTACGCAGTTCTACTGCTTCTACTTCAGAGATAATGTCAAATGATGGCATTGTGTTGTTTCCTTAAGCTAAGTTTCTATCTTTAATTGCTGTTGCAAGCATATCTAGCATTGTTGCAGTATCTTCCCAGCTTAGGCATGGGTCAGTAATAGACTTGCCGTATTCTAGGTTGTTGATATCTGTCATTGGCTGGTTACCTTCAACAATGAAGCTTTCCGCCATGATGCCTGCAATTTGATTCTTGTTAGATTTGATTTGTTCACAAATGTCTTGCGCTACTTCTAACTGTTTACGGTGCTGTTTCTGACAGTTAGCGTGGCTAAAGTCTACAACCAAACGTTGAGGTAGATCGAATTCAGCCAGTTGCTTACATGCGTTATCCACAGATTCAGCATCGAAGTTAGGGCCTTTATCGCCACCACGTAGAATTACGTGACCGTATGGGTTACCAGAAGTACGGTAAACCGTCATGCGGCCGTTCTTATCTGGAGAGTAGAAGTAGTGTGAAGCATGCGCAGCGCGAATCGCATCAATGGCAATTTTGATGTTGCCGTTAGTTGCATTTTTGAAGCCAACTGGGCAAGACAGTGCAGAAGCCATTTCACGGTGAATCTGAGATTCAGTCGTGCGAGCACCAATTGCGCCCCAAGTGATAAGGTCTGCAATGTACTGGCCGGTGATCATATCAAGGAATTCAGTCGCGGTAGCTAGGCCAAGCTTGTTGATATCTAGCAATAGCTTACGTGCTTTATTCAAGCCTGTTTCAAGTGCGTATGAACCATCGAGGTTCGGATCGGTAATCAAACCCTTCCAACCTACAACAGTACGAGGCTTCTCGAAGTAGGTTCTCATTACAACGAACAGTTCGTCTTTGTATTGATCTTGAATCTGGCTTAGACGTTCAGCGTAATCAAGTGCCGCATCTGTATCGTGAACAGAGCAAGGACCAACGATAACTAATAGGCGATTATCACGACCCGTTAGGATATCTTCGATTTGGCGGCGAGAATTCTTAATGCGCTCAGCAACGTCGTCAGTAATAGGGTGTGCATTGCCTAGTTCGGCAGGAGTTGGCATAGGACCCAGAGCTTGGGTTCTCAACTCATCAGTTTTTAATGGCATGTGATAGCTTTTTTATTCTATTGCGAAGTGGTTAAGATAACGGAATTGAACAGAGGAATAAACTCTCTTAAGTCAAAGTTATCTCTGTTATTGCTAATATTCTCATTTTTATCAGCAGGCCAACGTCAAATGGGGGATTTTCACTTGTATTAGCAGGCAGCTATCGGTATTTTCGTTTGAACACAACATAAAAATGCTGGAGCAGCAATGACTCAAGAAAATCAAAGCACTTTGCACCCAGAACTTGTCTTAGGTGATGTGCTGCCTTCTTACAACGATAATAATAATTCCAACCACTTATACGTTTCATTATCTGAATTGGTCATGGATCGTGTCTTCTATCATCCAAGTATTGAAAGTCATTTAGAAACACTGACTGATATCGAAAAAACCTCTTTAGATGCGATCCTTGGCGATAAAACAGTCGATGAGCATTTTGTTTCGACCTTAGTGATTGCCATTCAAGCAGCCGTTCAGCCAAACCACGCCACTGTTCGTATTGCGTTAAGTAGTGCTGATAGCTATGGCTTCCGTTCGCTACTTGGTGGTAGCTGTGAAGCCGAAGAGATAAACCCGGCACTAGGTGTTCGTGGGGTTGCGCGTTATGCGACAGCCGAGTACAGCAAGGCTTTCGCTTTAGAGTGTCAGGTTATTAAAGTGCTGCGAGAGCAGGGTATTAACGTTGAAGTGGTTGTACCGTATGTACGAGCATTAAGCGATGCCGCTAAGATTATTGATTTGCTTGCAGAGCAAGGCTTACCGCGTGGTCTGAATGGCTTGAAAGTTCTGTTCTCGTGCGATGTGCCGTCTGCTGTGCTACTAAGCGAAAGGTTACTTCATTACTTCGATGGTGTTGTGGTGAACGTTGATAGCTTAGCGTCTTTCACTTTAGGTGTAGACAAGCACAATGAAGCTCAGCAACACGCTTTTGATCCTCAAAACGAGGCGGTTATTACCTTGTTGAGTATGATTGTTAAAGCAACGCTGAACGCAAAGAAGCCCGTCCTGCTTGTGACTCAAGGCTTGGTGGACTACCCGCGCTTACAAGGGTTCATTGCGGATCTCGAAGGTGTAGAAACAGTCATCACTGCATAAACCAGCTTATTGTTTAGATAAATCAACTTGCTGTTTGAGTTTATCTAAGTCACTAAAGCTTAGAGAAAAAGGGAGATATCATTATGCGATGATATCTCTTTTTTGTAACATTTTTTTGACATGTACATCGCTAATCGATTAACTGGTCTGATGACTTATTTGACTAGGTAATCCGAATGCTGACCCCTCTACAAAAAGCAAATTTCTACTTGAGCATGTTTGGCTTTTTCAAAGTACCTCTGATCTGGCTATGTCGACCAAAACTGCTCGCGCTGGATAATCAACATGTTGAAGTGAAAATTCCACTCAAAAGGCGAACCAAGAATCACCTCAATAGCATGTATTTTGGTGTGTTAGCTGTGGGAGCTGACGTAGCAGGTGGTTTCCTTGCTATGAGTAAATCTCAGCAGCAGGGCGAAAAGATTTCTTTGGCATTTAAAGATGTGACAGGTAATTTCTTGAAGCGTCCAGAAGGTGACGTACACTTCACTTGTAACGATGGTGAGCTGATCAACACTATGTTGGCAGAAACCATGTCTACTGGCGAGCGTGTGAATCAACCAGTGACCATCATAGCGACCTGCCCGTCTTTGCATGGCGACGAACCAATGGCGGAATTCACGCTAACACTTTCGATTAAGAAAGTCCCAGCTAGATAATAGCTCCGAAGTATAAGGTTGGGCTGAATCTGAAGATCATAGTTCGACAGAAGTCGTTGAACAAGTGGAAGAGCGGTATGTGAATTGAATACCCACATACCGTACCGCACATCCTAACAATGTTATGATTCTTGAGTGATTTGCTCGATATCAACGATTTTTGAACGGTTCATGACTATTTTCCAGCGGTAATAGGTAGGCTCATCATCGTGATTGTTCTCTTTAATGATCAGGTTGAGCAGGTGACGCTTTTCGACAGACTCGCGGCTTACTTGCCCTTCATTCAGGCGATATACGTTATTTGACCCCTTGTCCATCAAGCGTGTCAGCGCTCTCAGGCTGATCGATAACGTTTCACGAGTCTCTTCGTAACCACTCATGAATGTTGACGTCGACATCTCGGTATGTGAACGATAGTGCAAGACTTGCTCTTCACGTTGAACAACACGTTTCTTACGTATGGATTGAATACGGTCTGCTAACTTAGAAAAATTCGCGTAGTCCAACCATTCAAGCTTGTGGCCGACAGATTTATTGGTTGTTGGATCAAAGTAGCGACGCTTCCACTTGGGCTTGCCTTTACGCAGCCAGCGCCACAGTATGTCTCTTAAATCATCTTTGAAGATTTCACGCAAAGCGTAAATGAATGACATCGATACGATGAAAGATGCGGTAATCTCTCCTAGAAAGTCGCGAGCTAATATAACGGTTGTGGTAACTACCACCATGACCAAGCCTGTGGCGATGCCTTTAACGGCTCTCTTCACGTTTTTACCCATTGATGTCGTCTTTTCTTTGAGGACGATAGGGTGTTCGATCAAACGTCGCAACAGTCGCATCTTGTTGCTCAAACGTGTTACGTCTTCTCGTACCTTCGCTGAGTTATAGCGATTAAGTTTTCGATGGGCGGTCTCTTTTTCACAAAGCGTCAAGAGTCGCTCTTTTATCGTTGAGTATTCACTGCCACGTGGCATATGTGATACCAAAGATAAGAATTTTTGCTCCGTGTACCAAGAAAGGTAGTTATCAATATTGGCATAATAGCGCTTTAGGTTTTCTTCATAAGGAATACTACGACGAAGCTTCTTGAGGATATCCAAAGCCAGTTCGATGACTTCATCGACGTCATCAGCCGTTACGTCGTCACTATCTGTCTTATTCAAGCTGCTCACGGCTTTATCTAAAGCAATCACGTATTGATAGGCGAACAAACTCAAACTCACACGATACTGTGTCGTCGATAAGCGTCCGCGTTTTGCCAAGCGGCTGTGTACCAATGGTAATAGTGTCTTATCACTGTAGTAAGCACGCTTTTGAGTAATTGAACTGTAAAAGAAGGCACTTTCAGAAAGTACTTCAGGAGTCAGTCCGAGTTCACCGGGAATGAATAGATAAACGTCCATATCGAGCTTTTTGGTCTTCGCCATCGCATGGTTAATTTTAAGTGTTATCGCATCTTGTTTATCAACGGTGATCAACGATGTCTCCTAGAATATAAAAATATGAATGAAACTAGCGAAAGCATATCAGAGATCACGTATAATCACCGCCAAATTTAAAGTAGAGACAATCTTGATGATTAATATTGGTCAAATAAACAACCTAGAAGTAGTAAAACAAGCAGACTTCGGTGTATTCCTTGACGCGAGCGACTATGGAACGGTGTTGCTGCCGAAACGATTTACTCCTGAAGGTGTTGAAATTGGTCAAAAGCTAGATGTTTTCTTATACATTGATTCTGACAACCAGATCGCTGCCACAACTGAAAAACCAATCGCTCAAGTAGGGCAGTTTGGCTTGATGACGGTTGAAGGTGTTAACAGCACTGGTGCATTCATGAGCTGGGGCGTGAAAGGTAAGGACCTTCTTGTTCCTTTCAGCGAGCAGCGCGGCCGTTTAAACGAAGGCCAGTCAATCTTAGTATATGTGTATATCGATAAAGCATCGAGCCGTATCGTTGGTACAACGAAGTTCAACAAATGGTTAGACAACACGCCTGCGACTTATAAGCAAAATGAGCAAGTCGATCTCATTATCGCTGAGCGCAGCCAACTTGGTTACAAAGCGATCGTGAACGGTGAACACTGGGGTATGATTTTCCCATCAGACATCATCGGTAAGCTGTTTATTGGTAAGACACTAAAAGGCTACATTAAAAACGTTCGTGAAGAAGACGGTAAGATTGATTTGTCTCTTCAGAAAATTGGTGTCGCCAAGATGGATGACCTAAGCACTAAGGTTCTGGATCTTCTTGAGAAGAAGGGCGGTTACCTGCCTTTGAATGATAAGTCTTCTCCTGAAGCTATTTTCTCTGCATTCAGAACCAGTAAAGGTACGTTCAAGAAGACAATTGGTGGTTTGTACAAATCTGGCAAGATCACTATCGACAAAGAAGGTATCAGCTTAGTTAAATAAGCGATTCTTTCGGTCAAAAAAAAGCCCAAACCTTCCTGTTTGGGCTTAGGGGAAAGGGCTCCGAAGAGCCTACGCTAATCGTTCCAATCTTTTGACTATTAGGTTGAAGTCTAGTTTAGATTTCCTAAAGTGCGATTTTTCTTATTTGAAATAGTGACTTGAATTGATGTTTGTATAATTAGTCGTTGATTTACAAGCGCTCGCACACTGAGTTACATGACCGGTAGAATACAAAAAGCCCAAACAATTAACATTGTTTGGGCTTTTTGTTTGTGCGATTCTTTAAGCCGTTAAGCCGTTAAGCCGTTAAGCCGTTAAGCCGTTAAGCCGTTAAGCCCGAAAGCTATTTAGAATAGGTTCTTATCGCGCACGAGTTCGCGTGGTAAACCGTTCTTCACTCGGTTGCCAACCCACTTACCAAGGCCGATGATCGCACCATTGTACTTCACTAGTACTTCACCTTTGCCTGACAAGCCTTCAGGGCGAACATCGCGTCCCATGAACCATTCACGAGCATCTTCAATACTAAGGTCTACAATGTTGGCTTCATTGCCTGTTGCGAGCGTTGTCGCGACTTGGTGCTGCCAGCGGTAACCTTTTTTATGGGTTTCAGCGATCTTGATGCCCATGCGAGAGAAACGGAACTCACCGATCATAGGTTCTAGCGCTTCCGGGAATAGCCAAACGTCTTTGTCACGAATCCAAACTTGAGTATCACTTGGTAGTTCGATATCGAGTGCGCCCAGCAGTTGTTCAGCGACTTTTTGTTGAGCTTTCTTTGACGCTTTTTCAAATGGAAATTTGCCCAGACGTTTTTTCACTTCTGGTGGTGTCACAGACGCTAGTTTGCGGATGCGCGCAACGAAGAAACCTTCTGAATCATACACTTGTGGGAAAATATGTAGAAAGCCTTCTTCTGTTGTGGTTGCTTTAGCATTGGCGAATAAGTTTTCTAAAGACTCGAACTCAACCGCATCACCAAAGGTCTCTTTTAGGTGATGACACACTTGTTGGTTCTCTTCCGTGCTTAACGTACAGGTTGAGTAAACCAGCACGCCGTTAGGTTTGAGAGCATGAAAAGCACTTTCGATCAGATCTTTTTGAGTGTCAGCAATATCGACTACAGATTGATACGTCCAGTTCTTCATCGCATCAGCGTCTTTGCGAATCGTACCTTCACCAGAGCAGGGCGCGTCTAGCAGCACAGCATCAAACTGTTCTGGTAACCACCCACCGAAAACTCGACCATCAAAGTTACTGAGTGCGGCATTACGAACGCCACAACGTTCGATGTTGGCATGAAGAACTTTCACGCGGCTTGCTGCGTATTCATTGGCAACCAATACGCCGTGATTATTCATTAGCGCCGCGATTTGCGTTGTTTTAGAACCGGGTGCAGCCGCAGTGTCTAATACGGCTTGGTAGTCAGCCTCACCTTGGAAAAGTGCTGACGGTGGCATCATAGAACTGGCTTCTTGGATATAGAAAAGGCCAGACATGTGTTCTGCCGTATTACCTAGTGGCGCTTCACTTTCGTCCGCTGTAATCCAAAACCCCGTTTCGCACCAAGGTACAGGTTCCAGTTCCCAGCCTTTCTCTTTTGCACGTACTAAGAAGTCCTCAACACTGATTTTCAATGTGTTGACTCGAATACTTTTACGAAGTGGTTTTTGGCATGATGCGACAAAAGAAGCCATATCTAGATGACTAGGCATGATTGATTCGATGTGCGTTAGAAATTCTTCAGGAATATATACGTTAGCGTGCAAAAGAGTGTCTCGATTTATTGCATTAATGCGGGGAGTTTAAAGCAAAATGAGGCCGTCCTAAACCATATTTATAGCAAACAACAAAAATGCAGCCGAATGGCTGCATTTTGATGATGAATTATTCTTCGTTAAGCGGTATTAATTTGCATGGAGCTTCTGAGGATTCACTCTATGGGCGAGGAATTGCGGTTCTCCATGATTTCCACTCATCTTCAGCTTTAGGATAGAGATAGAAAGACTGATCTTCGTTTGCCACTGGCTGAAGCTCATTGGTCGGTGGCGTTGAGAATGTAATACCACCTCTTAATAAGCTGTCTACCGTTCCAGCTTTGATGTTTGCACCAGAGAGACCGATAGAGACATCGACGCCCGACACGTTCCAGAACACAGTGTTTGCGCGGATTAGATATGCGTAATCAGGCTCTATTTGAATGGTAGAGATGATGCGGTCAGCAAACTCGCCTAGTTGAACATCGATAACACTACCGATTTCTAGTTCTCGAAATAGGATAGGTGTGCCTTCAGATATCGAGCCTCGCGTTTCGCTTTGTAGCTGGAATATTTTGCCTTCAGGCTGTACTGGCCCCTTGCTAAGCTTAAATTTCGTATTTCTTTCACCATTGCCCGGGTCTACGTTGATGTGCTTAGAAAGCAGTGCAGAGACGTTTTTGATGCCATTAAGGCCGATTTCAGGTTCTGCTAACCAGAAGTGACTCTTCGCAACGGCAATCTTGTCTACGTACTCAGGTAAAATACGCGCAGTAATTTCAATACCGCCTTTATTGAAGTTAGGAACCACCAAGGTAACCTCACCGACGGTGACGCCTTGATATTTGATCGCCATGCCTTTGCTGACTTCTTGATCGCCTGAAGAGGTAATCGTAATCGCACGACCAAATTTTCGCGCAGATTTCGAATCTTTATAAAGTTTCCACACATCACCGAGTTTGTTGTCTATTCCCGGAAGAGAGTCAAAAGCAATACCGCCTTGAATAAGCGTTTTAACGGGGGCTGCTTTAATACTGATACCCGATAGCGACGCATCAATCTCAACGCCTGAGCGGTTCCAGAAAACAGTATGTTCATTGAGTAAGTGTGTGTAACGATTTTCGATCGTGACTTTGATTCTCACGCCACCATCGACAAGCTGAAAATCAGAAATGCTACCCACTTGTAGGTTGCGGTAGAGTAGTGGGCTTCCTTTAGAAATTGAAGGTAGCTCGCTCGCAAACAACGAAAGCGTCTTTGAGCCAGACTGATTAAACTTGGCGATTTCTGCTAACGATTTGCTTTGGAAAAGCTGATAGTCAGTTCGTGCTTTCGACTGACCTTCGCTAACAAAGCTAATTGAGCCAGTAAGAAGTTGTTTGGCTGGTGGAACTGTTACACTTAAGCCAGATTCGGTTAGCTCTGCAGTTGCACTGCCTGTCACAAAGAAACGGTTATGGCTTTTGATTAGGTGAGCATATTCGTTATCGATAAGTGCATCCAAAAACACTTCGTGCTTATCAGAGCCAGTACCTACACCATCGACTAAACCTACTTGGATGATAGAGCCAACAGCAATGCCTTTGTAGAGTAGCTGTGTACCGACATCTAACCCGAATGAATTGTTCGATGTTAAGCGAATCGCAACGGATTTTTCTTGTTCCTGACTGAACTCATTTTTGCGAATCGCAGTAAATCGACGCGCTTTTTCACCCTCACCTGGAACCAAGGTTAGAAAGTTCCCTGTGACTAAGTTGGCAATATTTTTCATTCCAGTAAGTGATAGTTCAGCTTCCTCTAAAACGAATTGACTGCCGCTATTTAAAAAGTCACTGAATGCCGGTTGGATTGCAGCCGATGCCACGACGTTTTCACGCCCTTCGCTTAAAGATAGGTCAGTGATTTGACCGATTTCGATGCCTCGATACATGATCGGAGCGCCCGTTGCACTGATCTTGTTGTCGTCGGGTACGGCTATCTTGATCGAGATACCACGACCGGCTGTTTTCAAATCTGGGTAAAGTTTGAATTTGGTGTTCATCTCTACGGGTTGACCCTCTCCAGGAGAGTCGACCGCAATTGAACCGCCAAGCAGAGCACTGAGGCTTTCTAAGCGTACGTCGACACCAGAAAATCCGATACTGGCACCTAAGCCACTGACATTCCAAAAACGGCTTTGGTCGGTAATGATATGGCTGTATTCATCTTTAATCGCCGCTTGAATCGTCACGGATTTTGCATTGTCGTTTAGCTGGTAGTTGTAAACCTCACCAATTGGAATTTTACGATAAACGATTTGAGAGCCAACAGACACACCCCCCAGGTCTTTGGTCGTCAATGAAATATTCAGGCCTTCCGAAGCCAATAAGTCAGAAGGGGATGATTCTAAGGCCTGGAAAACGGTTTCTGGTTCTTGCTTGGTTTCGCTAGGATGGATAGCAATATAGTTACCTGAAACAAGCGCATCTAACCCTGAGATACCAGATAAACTTGCTGTTGGTTTTACGAGCCAGAAACGCGTGCCTTTTGAGAGTAGCTTTTTCGCTTCTGGGTAGATGTCAGCATCGACATAGATGCTCGATAAATCTTTGGACAAGGTGATGTCGCGCACCATACCCACCTCTAAGCCTTGGTAGCGAATAGTCGTTCGACCTGCGACTAAACCTGCGGCATCTGAGAAATATATCTGCACACGTTGTCCTGCATCGTGTATCGATTTCATGACCAACCAACCCGCTAATGCGACGGTTAGTATCGGCAGGATCCACAAAGGGGAAATACCTTTGTTTTTCCTGACTTCTGGTGAATATGACGTTTGTGATTGGTTATCGTTGTTCATTCACTGACTCATCTTTAGAGGTGTAGTTATCCCAAATTAGCCTAGGATCTAAGCTTTCCGCTGCCAGCATCGTGAGAACAACCACGACGCCAAAAGCGACTGCACCATAACCTGGTGTAAAGTTTAAAATTTGTCCACGGTCGACCAAGGTCATCATGATCGAAATAACGAACAGATCCATTACCGACCACTTTCCCACCCATTTCACAATGAAATAGATGGTCATACGTTGTCTATGGTAAACCGCACGCTTCATTTTGATACAAATTAAGATATACGTTAGACCAAGTATTTTCGCGACAGGCACGACGATACTGGCAATAAAAATGATTGCTGCGATGCCATACATGTCGCTATTAATTAGCGAAGCGACACCGGAGATGATGGTGTCTTCTAATCTTTGCCCGTTTGTTATCACGATAGAAATTGGAATGACGTTGGCCGGCACGATAGCCACTGAGGCGGCAAAAAGTAGAGCCCATGTCTTTTGTACAGAGTAGGGTTTGCGATGATATAAGTCATGGTGACAACGCACGCAAGTGTGCCCGTCAGGCTGAGACAGGTGACAGTTATGACAGTGTACGTTCTTACTTTGTTCGAAAGAGTAGTGAGACTCTTTAGCCCAAGCTTCCCAGTAGCGACGCACACTGATTCGGCTTACCAGTAACACACTGAAAAGCTGCAGTAGAATCAGACCAACTAAACCAGGGCCGACGAAAATATCTGAGTAATCTTGTAATTTGAAGCACGAGATTGCCACGCTCACCAGAAATACATCCAACATCATCCAGTGCTTAAGTGTCTGAATGATAGCTAATGCATAACGAAATGGTGTGAAAATCTTAAAGCGCAAGGATAAATGGGTGATGAGTACCGAGGTACAAACAAGTAACGGGGCGATCGAACTGCAGAATAAGATCAACAAGCCAAGTAGAGGGAAGCCTTCACCCATTAAAGTAAATACGCCAGATGGTAACGTCGCAGGTATCATGACACCAATCAGGCGAATACTGATGAATTCAAAAAAGTGTGAGGGGATAAACAGCAATAAGCAGGTAATCGCGATTGCAAGGTTTCCAGACAGGCTAGGGGGGCCGCCTCTATAAAGCTGAGTACCGCATCTTGGGCAGTAAGCGGATTTCCCCAAAGGGATGTCCATTTTATCAACGGGAAGTTCGCAGCCCTGACAAAGACGTACAGAGCTACTGTCGCACTGGTGCTGAGTCGATAACTGCTGCTTAGTTGATAAAGAGTTGGTTACGGATGGGGAGGTCACGCGACCTCCCAAGTTGAAACACTAATCAGACTTTTAACCTGATTTAAATGCCTAGAACAACACTGATTTAAATCTCTAGAACAATAAACATCAGGCGTGCGATTACACACTGCCGTAGAGTGTTTGATATAATCCTTGTTGTTCAACCAATTCACCATGTGTTCCTGTCTGTGTAACTTGCCCATCTTCTAAAACATAGATTAGATCGGCCTGTTTCACCGCTGATAATCGATGAGCCACTATCAAAGTTGTGCGATCTTTCAAAAACTCGCTCAGCGCTTTATGCAGTGCTGACTCTGTTGCTGTATCGAGTGCTGATGTCGCTTCATCTAGAATAACAAACTTAGGATTGCTCAGCACCATTCGGGCTATCGCTAAGCGTTGTCGTTGCCCGCCAGACAGTCGAACGCCATTCCTACCAATTTGTGTATCTAAGCCATTACTCAGTTGCTTGATGACATCTTGCATTTGAGAGACTTCAAGTGCACGCCACAACGACATTTCATCGTATTCAGCACCAAGCGTCAGATTATGCCTTAATGTATCGTTAAAAAGTATAGGTTGTTGTAAAACAACGGCAATTTGACTGCGTATTACATCGAAGCTGATGTCGTCGGTGGTTTCGCCGTTATAACGAATGCATCCAGAATCCGCTTGATAAACACCAATCAGTAACTGGATTAACGTAGATTTACCACCACCACTCGCACCCACCAAAGCGACTTTCTTACCTGCAGGAATGTGCAGCGATAGCCTATTTAAAACAGTGTTTTCTAATGTGTAAGAGAATGTAACGTCTTCAATGTCGACTGTCACTTCTTGATCTTCATTAAATGGGTTCACTTTACTGATAGGGCGCTTCTCTTCTTCTAACTGAAGAAGGTCGTTGATGCGCTGAAGTGCTGCTTTTGCGCTATACCAAGAGAATTGAATCCCTAACAACTCTTGTACCGGGCCTAACATAAACCACAAGTAACCAAATACCGCGAAAATCTGACCAATCGTTAAGTCACTGAATAACACCATTAGCATCGCGACGGCACGGAAAAGCTCGAAACCTAATAAGAACAGCAGAAACGAAACACGGCCAGCAGCTTCTGATTGCCAAGCGTATTTGTCTGCATCGACTCTCACTTGGTTTGCTTGAACCTTAAGTTCATCGAGAAAGATACGTTCCTTGTTTGCCGCACGCAGTTGGTAAATACCGTCTAAGGTTTCCACTAAACGGTTTTGAAAGCGCTCGAAAGATTGGTTCTCATACTTTTTAAGGTGTTTAACTCTGCTACCTAGTTTACGGGAGAAATAAATCACAACAGGATTGACCAGTAAAATGAACAGTCCTAAACGCCACTCTAACCATAGCAACACGATAGCGGTACCGAAAACGGTTAAGAAGCTAATTATGAACTTAGATAGAGTCGAACCAATGAACTTATCTATTGTCTCTATGTCTGTTATCAGGTGAGCATTAATACCGCCACTGCCTTTGGTCTCGTATTGTCTAATACTAATGCGGCCAAGCTTATCTATCATCTTACTGCGCATTTGATAGGTAATTGTTTTTGAGACAAGCGTGAATTGACGCCCTTGTAGAATGTTCAACGCTTGGCTAACAGTACGCATGATTATGACTAACAGCAAAGTCAGTGCAATATAGCCAGTTGGTGTCTGCAACGATGTCGGAAGTAGATGGTTCATCATCTCTAAGCCAGAAGCCGGCTTATCAAGTAATACTTCATCAACCATTAATGGCATGAGCAACGGGATAGGGACACTAATGAGAGTTGCAAGTATGGCAATAATGTTAGCAAACAGTAATTTGGACTTGTGTTTTTTTACTTGAGTTATTAACCAAGAACGGCTAATAGTGTCTTCTGAATTGGTCATTGTAATGAGAATAAGTCCTATTTAGTTTGATGGCCGCATTTTACTGCGTTCTCTTGATAATGGAAGTCTCAATTTAATTGGAAGTTAATATGAAAATAGAACATTACCAACGCTTAACCAAACAAGCCGTTGCATTAATTGAATCAGAACCCGATCTAACTGCTAATCTAGCTAATATCAGCTCATTATTATTCATGGAGTTGGATGAATTAAATTGGGCAGGCTTCTATTTAATGAAGCAGGACCAATCTAAGGAAAAAGACGAACTTGTGCTTGGCCCATTCCAAGGTCAACCAGCTTGTGTTCGAATTCCGGTAGGGCGTGGTGTGTGTGGAACTGCGGTCGCGACGAATACAGTTCAGCGCATTCATGATGTTCATGAATTCGAAGGACACATCGCTTGTGACGCTGCAAGTAACTCAGAAATCGTTATACCATTTTCGATTGACGGGAAAATTGCGGGCGTTCTTGATATCGATAGCCCAAATGTTGGTCGTTTTTCTCAAATTGACGAGGACGGATTAACATTTTTCATGGCAGAAGTGGAAAAGCTGCTTAATTCGCACGCGAACAAGGCATAAATTATTCTCTTACTGTGGTTTTTCCCAAGCATCTCTCTATAATACGTAAAAATATTTTCTTAATGCTCGCGGAAAACCGCAAAAACCAGGAACCCACATGGAAAACACTGAAAAGTTAAAAAACAGCAAAGAAGTTATCGCATATGTTGCTGAATGTTTCCCTAAATGCTTTACTCTAGAAGGTGAAGCGAAACCACTTAAAATTGGTATTTTTCAAGATCTTGCTGAACGTCTAAATGAAGACGAAAAAGTAAGTAAGACTCAGCTTCGTGCAGCGTTAAGACAGTACACATCATCATGGCGTTACCTGCACGGCGTAAAAGCTGGCGCAGAACGTGTTGACCTAGACGGCAACGTATGTGGCACACTAGAAGAAGAGCACGTTGAGCACGCTAAAGCGACACTTGCAGAAAGCAAAGCGAAAGTTCAGGCTCGTCGTAAAGAACAAGCACAGAAAGCTCGTGACGAAGGCAAAGCGAAAGCTAAAGCGAAGAAAGCTCAACAGCCTCGTCGTCAAGCGCCTAAAGCACCGAAAGTAGAAAAGCCTGTAGAAACACGCGCTTTGAACGCCGATGAATTTATCACTGGTAAAGAAGTAAATGTGAACATGGGTACAGGAAACATGGCTGCGACCATTGTTGAAATCAATAAGGAAGATGTGCGTGTTCAGTTAGCAAACGGCCTACAAATGGTTGTTAAAGCGGAGCACTTGCGCGCTTAAAGGAGATACTCCTACGCATGAAATGCCGTTCAAAATTGACACTGATTGCTGCTAGCTTTTTGCTAGCAGCTTCAGCTCAGGCTCTTGAAGCCAAATTAAATCAGGACGATTTACCTCTACTCGCTCCTGAGGTTCAACACGAAACTGCTAGTAAACGTGTTACTTCTCGATTTACTCGTTCCCACTATAAACACTTCAATCTCAACGATGATTTCTCCCAAGCTATCTTTAATCGTTATTTAGAGATGTTGGATTATAACCGTAATATCTTCACTCAAGCTGATATTGACTCTTTCGCTACTTCATCTAAACAAATTGATGACCAACTGAAAGCCGGTAATAACCAAATTGCATTCGATGTTTATAATTTGTCCATGCAGAAGCGTTTTGAACGTTTCCAATATGCGCTGTCTTTACTAGATACTGAGATTAAGTTTGATACTGATGAAAGTATTGAGCTCAATCGTAGCGAAGCGGAATGGCCAAAAGATATCGCTGAAGTGAATGAGCTTTGGAGGAAGCGTGTTAAATACGACGCGTTGAATCTAAAACTTACAGGTAAAGAGTGGCCAGAGATTCAAGAAGTTTTGGAAAAGCGTTACAACAATGCGATGAAGCGTATTACGCAATCGCACAACGAAGATGCTTTCCAGATCTACATGAACGCATTCGCGCGAGAAGTTGATCCTCATACCAGTTACCTTTCTCCAAGAAATGCAGAGCAATTCCAGTCTGAGATGAATCTATCTCTAGAAGGCATTGGTGCTGTACTTCAAATGACAGACGACTACACCGTTATCCGATCTCTCGTTGCTGGTGGCCCTGCGTCAAACAGCAAGCAATTGAGTGATGGTGACCGTATTGTTGGTGTTGGTCAAGATGGCGAAGATATTATTGATGTTATCGGCTGGCGTTTAGACGATGTAGTGCAATTAATTAAAGGACCGAAAGGGACTAAAGTTAAGCTACAGATCTTGCCAGATGGTAAAGATGCAAAAAGTCACGTTGTCACAATTGTACGCGATAAGATTCGCTTAGAAGACCGCGCTGTTAAATCAGAAGTTATCGAGAAAGATGGCAAGAAGATTGGCGTACTAGAAGTACCAAGCTTCTATGTTGGCCTTTCTAAAGATACTGATAAACTGATCACCGAACTTAAAGAGCAAGGTGTCGAAGGTATCATTGTTGATCTGCGAAACAACGGTGGTGGTGCACTAACGGAAGCAACCGAACTCTCTGGTTTGTTTATCAAAGAGGGGCCCGTTGTTCAAGTTCGTGATAGCTACGGTCGTGTAAAAGTGAACAGTGATACTGATGGCGAAATTAGTTACCAAGGTCCATTAACGGTATTGGTGAATCGCTACAGTGCTTCAGCATCTGAAATCTTTGCAGCAGCGATGCAAGATTATGGTCGTGCAATCATCCTTGGTGAAAACTCTTTCGGTAAAGGAACGGTGCAACAACACCGCTCTTTGAATCATATTTATGATTTGTTCGATAAAGAGTTAGGCTACGTTCAATACACCATCCAGAAATTCTACCGAATCAATGGCGGAAGTACGCAAAACAAAGGTGTAGTGCCTGATATTGCTTACCCAACGGCAATTGATCCAGCAGATACTGGTGAAAGTGTTGAAGATAATGCTCTGCCTTGGGATAGCATAGATAAAGCTAACTATTCAGTGTTACAGCGTAACGATGAGCAAGTTACTGCTTTAACCGCTCAACACCAAGCTCGTATTGCGACAGACATGGAGTTTGGCTTTATCGCGCAAGATATTGAAAAATATAAGGCTGATAAAGATGATAACGACCTTTCTTTGAACGAAAAAGTACGTCAACAAGAGAGTGATGATGGGGATGTGCTTCGTCTAGAGCGTATCAATCAACGTCAAAAAGCGGCTAAGTTAGAGGTATTTAAAACGTTGGATGATATCCCTAAAGACTACGAAGCCCCGGATGCTTATCTTGATGAATCTGTTGCTATCATGCTGGATATGATCAAGAAATAGAGCAAATACCTGTTAAAAGGTGATTGTTTAAAGATGCACAATTTAAAAAGCGAGCCTAGGCTCGCTTTTTTTGTGTCTATGATTTGACAGGAATACCTGATTGTAACCGTTGAGACTGTCGCAAAGAACACTCAATGTTCAGGGTTATTTAGCTCTGTTTTGTGTCGAATAATGACATTTAAGTTACTTTGCACTTAAAATTTAGTGACTTGGATCAAATTTTTTCGCTTTCTATTCATTACGTGCCTAAGCTTAAAGAAAACGAGGGGGCGCGTATGAAATGGATTCTACTATTTTTATCTTGTTTAAGTTTTGTTGCTTTTGGGAGTGAGGTCGCTTCAAGCGATCAGCAATCAAAAAGTGACAGCAATCTATCTCATTTTGACCTTCCTTTACTGCTTGGTGATTGGTATTTGATGAACCCAGATCCTGAACAAGGTACTGAAAATTTTAGAGCGATAAAGCTAACCCTTGATTCAAATTATTCATTCTCCATTGATATTCAAAAGAAAGACTACAGTGTCGACCATTGGGAAGGCTTGTATAATGCCAATGAAGATACCATTATTTTGGGTTTAAACACCTCTGAACCTCAAGTTTACGCCTATAGCAGTAACCATAATATGTTGAACCTCAACGGTGTCATGTTTACCAAAGCCTTACCGAATGCACTGGCAGGTATTTGGTCGAGTGCTGAGCTTTCAGGTAGCGACCTGCGCGCGAGTAACATTCAAAAAATGGATTTAGTGCTTCAACCTGACTTTGTATTTATGTTCAGAGTGTCCGATGAAGTGGGGAGTGAGGTTGTTCGTCGTGGGGTGTATTACACAGAAGGCGATCAATTGGTGCTTCTGTATGAAAATGGCGAGCACGGCACTCGTTACACATTAAACAGCGACGTCTTGACGCTTCAAGGTGAAGAAGGCGACATGTTTGCAGTACTCAATCGTATTCGATAATGACGGGTTGGATGCGCAAAGTCAGGTTTGTTGATAATATGGCTCACAGTTCATTTATTAGCCGTTCCTTTCTTATTTGGTTGATAAAATAGCAAAACATGGAGGCGTTTTACTACAATGCCTCCTTTTTTCAATATTCCCCTTGTGTTCTTGGCCCTCAACCTTTAGATATATACAGTTAAAATACAATTACGTATAACGATCAAAAGGAACCCGTCATGGCACATACACCTCAAGCCAAGTATCGTAAAGATTATCAATCACCATCTCACACTATTTCTCAAATCGATCTTACTTTCGATTTGTACGATTCAGCGTCCATCATTACGGCGGTGTCTAGTGTTAAGCAAGAGAAAGATAGTTCGACCTTAGTACTTGATGGTGAAGGTTTGACGTTGGTTTCTGTTTTAGTAGAGGGTCAAGAGTGGACGCAATTCGAGCAATCTGAAACTCAACTGACACTGAGCGGACTACCGAAAGATTTCACACTCACGATCGTGACGGAAGTAAATCCTGAAGGGAATAGTGCACTTGAAGGTTTGTATAAGTCGGGTGGCGCATTCTGTACTCAGTGTGAAGCTGAAGGTTTCCGTCGTATTACTTACTACATGGACCGCCCTGATGTATTGGCAAAATTCACCACAACGGTAATCGCAGACAAAGCAGAAAATCCATTCTTACTTAGTAATGGTAACCGTATAGATGAAGGTGATGCTGAAAATGGTCGTCACTGGGTTAAGTGGCAAGACCCACATCCAAAACCTGCTTACTTGTTTGCTCTTGTTGCCGGTGACTTTGATGTACTTCGTGACGCTTACACCACACAATCAGGCCGCAAAGTTGACCTAGAAATCTTTGTCGACAAAGGCAATCTAGACCGCGCAAACCACGCGATGGTTTCTTTGATTAACTCAATGAAGTGGGACGAAGAGCGTTTCAATCTTGAGTATGACTTAGACATCTACATGATCGTAGCTGTTGATTTCTTCAACATGGGCGCGATGGAAAACAAAGGTCTGAACGTATTTAACTCTAAGTTTGTTTTAGCGAACGACCAAACAGCAACCGACACCGACTACCTAGGCATCGAAGCGGTAATCGGTCATGAATATTTCCATAACTGGACCGGTAACCGAGTGACATGTCGCGATTGGTTCCAACTAAGCTTGAAAGAAGGCTTAACCGTATTCCGTGACCAAGAGTTCTCATCTGATCTTGGTTCTCGCGCAGTAAACCGAATCAACAATGTTCGTATTATTCGCGGGCCACAATTCGCTGAAGATGCAAGTCCAATGTCTCACCCAATTCGCCCTGAAAAAGTGATAGAAATGAACAACTTCTACACATTGACGGTATACGAAAAGGGCAGTGAAGTGATCCGAATGATCCACACATTGTTGGGTGAGGAAGGTTTCCAAAAAGGCATGAAGCTTTACTTTGAACGTCACGATGGTACCGCTGCAACTTGCGAAGATTTCGTTGCTGCAATGGAAGATGCGTCGGGCGTTGACCTGTCTCAGTTCCGTTTATGGTACAGCCAGTCTGGTACGCCGACGCTGTCTGTTGAAAGTCACTACGACGCAGAAAAGAAAGAGTACACGTTAACAACTCGCCAAGTAACGGCTCCAACTCATGAGCAAACGGATAAGCAAGCTCTGCATATTCCTCTAGACATCGAGCTATACACCGCGTCGGGTGAAGTGATTGGGTTACAATGTAACGGTCAGCCAGTTCACAATGTATTAGATGTGAAAGAAGCGGAACAAACGTTTGTGTTTGAAAACGTTTCAGAGCAACCGATCCCATCGCTACTTCGTGAATTCTCTGCGCCAGTGAAATTGGAATACGATTACTCAGATGAAGAGCTGATCTTCCTGATGGTGAATGCTCGCAATGAGTTCTCTCGTTGGGATGCGGGTCAAATGCTGCTAGCGAAATACATCCGTAGCAACGTAGATAACGTTCAACAAGGTCAAAAGTTTGAACTTTCTGCTTCTGTTGTTGATGCATTCCGCGGGGTACTGCTTAGTGATTCACTAGAACCTGCGTTTATTGCAGAAATGCTTTCTCTACCGAGCCATAACGAAGTGTCGGGTTGGTATGAGCGCGTTGATATTGATGCGGTCGCATCTGTTCTTAACTCAATGAAAGTAACACTAGCTGCAGAACTTGAAGACGAGTTAGCGGCGGTTTATCACAGCCATGCACTAACAGAATACACGATCGATCACGATTCGATTGGTAAGCGTACTCTACGTAAAGTTTGTCTAAGTTACTTAGCGCATACTGAAAAGGGTAATGACTTGGTTGTTGCTATGTACCAACAAGCAAACAACATGACAGATACAATGGCAGCGATGGGCGCGGCGAACAGTGCGCAACTACCATGTCGTGAAACCTTGATGGCGGATTACAGCGACAAGTGGAAACATGATGGTCTTGTCATGGATAAGTGGTTTGCATTGCAAGGTTCAAACCCAAGCTCTAATGCACTTGAAGTGATTAAAGCGTCGATGTCGCACCAAGCGTTCAGCTTGAAGAACCCGAACCGTACTCGTAACTTGGTTGGTTCGTTCTTAAACATGAACCCGGTTCAATTCCACGCCAAGTCAGGACAAGGTTACGCGTTTGCTGGCGAGATCCTACGTGAACTGAACAGCAGCAACCCGCAAGTGGCTTCACGTTTGATTGACCCGCTACTTAAGTTCCGTAAGTACGATGATGAACGCCAAGCTCTAATCAAAAAAGAACTTGAGACGCTGAAGAACATGGACAACCTTGCAAAAGACTTATTCGAGAAAGTGGCAAAAGCACTAGAGGCTTAAATCAGCCGCTTATTCAGGTAACTGTTTGATCATAAGCGGTTTGCTAATAAACAGTTTACTAGTAACGAAAAGTCATCAGTGGTAGAGAATATCTGCCACTGATTTTTTTGTTTCTGGTTTATCGAATTTTCGATAAGCTAGAGCAGTTTCAAGTTCACTTTCAGACATCGTTAAGTGCCAAAAATACCGGCACTATATATTTATACAGGTATCGTATGAATCGCTATATTTTCCAACTTAACATCTCATATCAGCAGTTTTTGGCTAGCTACTCGGGTGCCGCAAGTAAAGTTCAAGTGATAACAACAACAGGGTTACGCTTACAGCTACCTGCAACTCGCTTCAGACCATTTCTTACACAAATAGGGGTTAGAGGACAGTTTAGGTTAACAACTGACCAAAAAAATAAGTTTATTAAGTTGGAAGCTCTGTAAAGCTTGGCGTGCCTAGTGAGTTAAAGGGAATCTTAATCACATAATCAAACATTTCACCTCTTACCACCTCTAAAACAATTAACTATTTATCAATAATGCTTTTACAATAAATGAATGCATTACCTTTGCTTAACTCGTTAGTAGAACTGGCCTTGAAGGCTTGATTCAAACGCTAGCTTAAGTAAGCCCCCTAATAATAAAATAAAATTCTAATTGTGGAGTGTGACTATGACCGCACGTGAAACTGTGGTTCCAGTTTTACTTGAAAAAGTTTACAAACTGATTCAAGACAAACTTGACCTTGCTCATCGACCTCTCGTAACTCAACTTGCTCAACACCTGTTTAGTAACGTTTCTCACGACGATCTAACTCAGAGAAACGAATCCGATTTATACGGTGCTGTAGTTAGCTTATGGCATCACATCAATGAAAAGAAAGCTGACCAAATCTCTGTTCGTGTTTTTAACCCGACAGTAAGTCGTCAAGGTTGGCAATCTACTCACACTATCGTAGAGATAGTCGTACCAGATAGCCCATTCCTTGTAGACTCTGTAAAAATGGCGCTGACTCGCCTAGACCTTTCTTCTCACCTTATGCTTCACAATCCAACACAAATCTCTCGCTCTGATAAGGGCAGCGTTGTCGGCGTGAGCAATAACGAAGGTGCATTCCAATCGCTTTTCCATATCGAAGTAGACCGTCTTAGCAGCAAAGCTGAAATGACAGCGCTCAAAACGGAACTACTGGATATCTTTACCGATACTGGTTTAGTCGTGAACGATTGGCTGAAGATGGTTGAAAAACTTGAGGAAGTAACGAATCAAGTTGAAAAGCAAAAAGAAAGTATTCCTGTAGACGGCCAACGTTTTGATGAGACGTTGGCGTTTCTTCGTTGGTTAGGCGAGCACAACTTTACGTTTATGGGCTACAAGGAATATGACCTTGTTTCTGTAAATGGCGACACAGAACTACAACCGACCAAGGAGCAAGGCCTTGGTTTGTTTGCGAATTCAGATCGTGTGCGTAACGTTAAGCTGTCTGAGTTTTCGGATTCGGCACGTCTTGAAGCCAAAAAGCCTTATGTACTTATCGTAACCAAGGGCAACACGGCTTCACGCATTCACCGCCCAGCTTACAATGATTACATTGGTATTAAGAAGTTCGATAAGAACGGTAAGGTCATTGGTGAACACCGCTTTACTGGTCTTTACACCTCTGCCGTTTATAACCAAACCGTTGAAACGATTCCTCTTGTTCGCGAGAAAGTAGAGCGTATCTTAGACGCGAGTGGCTACCGTGAAGGTTCATACTCTTATAAAGCTCTGCACAACATTCTAGAAAACTACCCGCGAGATGAACTGCTTCAAGCTCGTGAAGAAGAATTGCTAGAAGTCGGTACTGGCGTAGTTCAAATGCAAGATCGCGATCTTCTGCGTTTGTTTGTTCGCAAAGACCCGTTTGGCCGTTTCTTTAGCTGCATGGTTTACGTTACTAAAGATCGTTACAACACCGAACTTCGTCGTCAAACCCAACGCATCTTGAAGCAGTATTTCGGTTGCGAAGAAGAGGTCGAATTCACGACATACTTCTCTGAAAGCCCACTGGCAAGAACGCACTATATTGTTCGTGTTGATAACAACAACATGGATGTGGACGTGAAAACAATTGAGCAAAATTTAATGGAAGTATCGTCTACGTGGGATGACCGCCTGTCTGAATCAATCGTTGCTAACTTCGGTGAGAGCAAAGGTCTTCCGTTATCGAAAGAGTACATGCGTGCATTCCCACGTTCGTACAAAGAAGACATGATGCCTGGTTCTGCGGTTGCAGATATCGAGCGTTTAGAAGCACTAAGTGAAGACAACAAACTGGGTATGCTTTTCTACCGCCCTCAAGAAGAGGCTGCAGACTCTAAAGCTGTTCGTTTGAAGCTGTTCTACCACAGTGATGAGCCGATTCACCTGTCTGATGTTATGCCAATGCTTGAAAACTTTGGCCTGCGCGTTATTGGTGAATCACCTTATGAAGTACGCAAGACCAATGGGGTGACTTATTGGATCCTTGATTTCTCGATGCTACATAAGAGTGACAAGACGATTGATCTTCGTGAAGCGCGCGATCTATTCCAACAAGCCTTTGCTGCGATTTGGGAAGGTGAATTAGACAGCGATGGTTTTAACCGCTTGGTATTGGGTGCTGCTCTTTCTGGCCGTGAAATCTCAATCTTACGTGCGTATGCGCGTTACATGCGCCAAGTGGGTTTCCCATTCAGTCAACAATACATTGAAGACACATTGTCTCATTACCCAGATCTAGCAAAAGGGTTAGTGAGCTTATTCGGCAAGCGTTTTGATCCTAAATTGAAGGGCAGCGCGAAAGGCCAACAAGATCTTATTAAGAAGATCACTGAACAGTTGGATCACGTAGAAAGCTTGGATGATGATCGTATCATTCGTCGTTACATGGAAATGATCACAGCAACGCTTCGTACTAACTACTACCAGTTAGACGACAACAAACAGTCTAAACCTTGGTTGGCTCTGAAAATGAGACCAAGCGAGATCCCAGATATCCCAGCACCGGTTCCTGCGTTTGAGATCTTCGTTTACGCACCAGACATTGAAGGTGTGCATCTACGTGGCGGTAAAGTCGCTCGTGGTGGTTTACGTTGGTCAGATCGTCAAGAGGATTTCCGTACTGAGATTCTAGGCCTAGTTAAAGCACAACAAGTTAAGAACACAGTAATTGTACCGGTTGGTGCAAAAGGTGGTTTCGTTTGTAAGCGTCAGCACACTATGTCTGGCCGAGACGAGATCTTCGCTGAAGGTCAACGTTGTTACAAACGCTTCATCCGTGCACTACTAGACGTATCAGACAACATCATTGAAGGTGAGGTTATTCCACCTAAGAGCGTTGTTCGTCACGATGAAGATGATCCGTATTTGGTTGTTGCCGCCGATAAAGGTACCGCAACGTTCTCAGATCTAGCAAACTCAGTATCTGCTGAATACAATTTCTGGTTAGGCGATGCATTTGCCTCTGGTGGCTCTAACGGTTATGACCATAAAGCCATGGGTATCACGGCGAAAGGTGGCTGGGAATCAGTTAAACGTCACTTCCGTGAAATGGGCATCAACTGCCAAACAACGGACTTCACCGCTATCGGTGTAGGTGATATGGCGGGCGATGTGTTTGGTAACGGTATGCTGTTGTCTAAGCATATTCGTATGCAAGCTGCGTTTAACCACATGCATATTTTCATCGACCCGAATCCAGAATCAGCATCAAGCTGGGTAGAGCGTGAGCGCTTGTTTAATCTACCTCGCTCAAGCTGGGAAGATTACAACAAAGACCTGATTTCTCAAGGTGGTGGCATTTTCTCTCGTCGAGCGAAGTCTATCTCTCTGACGCCTGAAATTCAGAAAATGCTGGGTACTAAGAAAGCATCAATGGCACCGAATGATTTGATCAAAGCGATCTTGTCTATGCAGGTTGATCTTCTTTGGAATGGTGGTATCGGTACTTACGTTAAGTCTTCAAACGAGACTCATACAGATGTAGGTGACCGTGCAAATGACGTGCTGCGTATCGATGGCCGTGACCTGAAAGCTAAAGTTGTTGGTGAAGGCGGTAACTTGGGTATGACTCAACTGGGTCGTATTGAATACGCGCTGACGGGTGGCCGAGTTAATACCGACTTTGTTGATAACGTTGGTGGTGTTGACTGTTCGGATAATGAAGTAAACATTAAGATCTTCTTGAATGGTTTGGTGTCTAATGGTGATCTAACCGTTAAGCAACGTAACCAAGTGCTTGAATCGATGGAAGATGAAGTTGGCGAAATCGTTCTAGACGACGCATATTGCCAAGCTGAGTCTATTTCGGTTACTGAGCATCAAGGTGTTGGCTTAGTAAAAGAGCAAATCCGCTTTATTCATACAATGGAAAAAGCAGGGTACTTGGATCGTGGGTTGGAATACATCCCAGATGACGAAACACTGCTCGAGCGTGAAAAGCAGGGCCAAGGCCTAACAAGACCAGAGCTTTCTGTACTTGTCGCTTACGGTAAAATGGTGCTTAAAGAAGATCTTGTTAGTGATGATATCGCTAATGATGAATTCCATGCTCAACAGCTTATGCAGTACTTCCCAACCGCGTTACGTCGTAACTATTCTCAGCACATGGATAACCATCCACTACGTTCTGAAATCATCGCGACAGCACTGGCTAACCAAATGGTTAACGAGATGGGTTGTAACTTCGTTACTCGTCTGCAAGAAGAGACGGGCGCAAATATCGTTGATATTGCCAATGCTTACGCAGCAACACGTGAAATCTATGGTCTTGGCAAAGTTCTGAAGAGCATCCGTGAACTGGACAATGTTTCAAGTTCTGAAGCTCAATATGAATTGATCTACCATGTTCGTCGTACACTTCGTCGTTTGGCTCGTTGGTTGCTAAGAAACCGTAGCGGTAAACAGTCAGTGAAAGCATTGATTGAACTTTACCAAGGCGATGTTCTTACTATCACAGAGAAACTGGATGAAAACCTAGTGGCTTCTGAAGTAGAAGAGCATAACGCAATGGCACAGTTATGGATTGACCAAGGCGTAACCCCTGAGTTGGCTAATTCAGTTGCGCGTTTGTCTAGCTTGTACTCGGCACTGGATATATCCACAGTGGCTCGTGAGACAGGTAAAACAGTACAACAAGCGTCGAAGCTTTACTTCAACCTTGGCGACCGTTTGTCTCTGCACTGGTTCTTGAAGCAAATCAATGGTCAAGCTGTAGATAACAACTGGCAAGCGCTGGCACGTGCAGCATTCAGAGAAGATCTGGATTGGCAGCAACGTCAGCTAACTGGCCAAGTGCTTAACTGCGGTTGTGCTTCAGACATCGATGTGATTAAAGCGCTTGATGATTGGATGGAAAGTAACTCTGTTTCTCTACATCGTTGGGAAAGTATCCTCAATGAATTCAAAGTAGGTTCGGTTCATGAGTTTGCCAAGTTCTCAGTAGCACTGCGTGAATTGATGTTATTGAATCTAAACTGCATGTCGACAGATTAGTGATTAGATAAAACGAAAGACATAAGGGCAGGCCATAAGGTTTGCCTTTTTCGTTTCTATAAAGTGGCATCAATAGGTCTAACGATTTTTTACGGATCCACTTCTTTTGACGGACCCACTTCGTGGACACCTTGCTTGTTGTTAAAAGAGTGGGTGGCTGTAATATGGTAGAGACTAGAAATGAGTAAACTGACTGCAGAAACGATAACGTTTGCTTAATAAAGAACCTCATTCGCTAACAAACTCGATTATCTTACCCTTACAGACAGTAATAGATTGAATAGTTGAGTAAATAAGTAAATAATATCGCCCCGTTTACACGGGGCTTTTTTCTATCGGAGGCACAATGCTCTACCGTCTAGCCAGAACTGGCTTTTTCCAACTTGATGCCGAAAAGGCACATGATCTTGCAATTCAAAATTTCAAACGCTTCACAGGCACTCCTATTGATCTTTTGTATCGCCAACAATTACCTAATCGACCTGTAGAATGCATGGGTCTTACTTTTAAAAACCCAGTTGGCCTAGCGGCTGGCCTAGATAAAAACGGCGAATGTATTGATGCATTTGGCGCAATGGGTTTTGGTTTCGTTGAAGTAGGAACGGTAACTCCTCGTCCGCAAGCCGGTAATGACAAACCACGTCTGTTCCGTCTTGTTGAAGCTGAAGGTATCATCAACCGCATGGGGTTCAATAACCTAGGCGTCGACAATCTTATTGAGAACGTTAAGAAGTCGAACTACGACGGCATCTTAGGTATCAACATCGGTAAGAACAAAGACACACCAATTGAAAAGGGCGCTGAAGATTACTTGATCTGTATGGAGAAGGTATATCAATACGCTGGTTACATTGCTGTAAACATCTCTTCACCAAATACTCCAGGACTTCGTTCTCTACAATACGGCGAAGCTCTAGACGATCTATTGTCTGAACTTAAAACGAAACAATCTGAACTAGAAGAGAAGCATGGTAAATATGTGCCTCTTGCTCTTAAGATTGCTCCGGATCTAAGTGATGACGAAATTAGCCAAATTTGTGAATCATTGATCAAAAATAAGATCGATGGTGTGATCGCAACAAACACAACATTGGATCGTTCAATCGTTGAAGGCATGAAACATTGCGATGAAGCGGGTGGCCTAAGTGGACGTCCAGTTCAATCTCGCAGTACTGAAGTGGTTCGTAAACTTCACGAAGAGTTGGGTGACCAATTACCGATCATCGGGGTAGGTGGCGTTGACTCTTACGTTGCTGCGAAAGAGAAAATGATGGCAGGCGCGAAGCTTGTACAAGTTTACTCTGGTTTCATCTACAAAGGCCCAGGTCTTGTAGGCGACATCGTTAAAAATTTATAGTCCCCGAAAACCAGATCTTTTATAAACCCAGAGCTTTTATAAACAGAGTTATCAAAAAGATTTGGTTATTTTAGGAAAGCTATAATTTGGCATCGTCTTACTAAAAGAGACACTGTAACTCACTGAGTTGTAGAGAGAAGCGATAAGAAAGAGGAATTCATTTCCTCTTTTTTTTTGCCTATTGCTCAGTAAAATTACTGTAATTGAAGGTAATTTTGCGTTTTACCTAATGGAATGGTTCAACAGTGTGAGACGAAATGATGCTTAAACCTAGCGATACATGGAGTTGGTATTACGATGAGCAGCAATGTTCATTAATGCTAAACCTCGGAGAGGATATGATTTTCAAAACGAATCTGGTCCGCAATAAGCTGGTGGACTGCGCGTTTAGAGATAATGAATTCACCGTTGATGACGCATCTTCATACCAAACCTTCAAAGAACAAATTTCTGGCTTAGAACTGTCTGAGCCTCGCCAAGCTGAACTCGCACTATATTGTGTGGCAGCAAAGCGCTTCCACAAGCCAGTACAGCCTAAAAGCTGGTTCTTCGATTCACAAGGCGCTGGCCACGAATCTCCTCAAGAAGGGGATATCGTACAAATGAATAACGAGCATAGCCTAGGTTACTTCATTGTATTAGAAGTGGGAGAGTGTGCGAGCCTATGTGCATTTGTCGACTTAGAAGAGTTTCTGCTCACACCTTCAAAAGGGTTAAGTTTTGGAGACTCGATTAAGGTGATGCACGATAGGATGGTAGACGCGAACTCTATTCTTCATTTTCACCATACACATATTGCAATGGTCGGTTAATTCCCCAGTTTAGTTCATCATTTCTAACACACATTGCAACGCATAAACCTATCAAACCTTCCTTAGAATCGGCTCAATAGCCGATTTTTTTGTGCCTAAAAAACCTCATCCAGATAAATACATCACCGCTTAACTATTTAATTAGTGAACTTGTGACTGTTTTTTCATCTTAATTTCTGCCTATTTTCATCGCCAGAAGTGTAAATTACCTCCCTTTATTCCCTGTTTTTGTGCTTTTGTAGCTAACTTTCAGTCTTAAATTAGGTCTGGTATATACCAATTTCAAGGTGAATATAAATTCACACCGCCGCGTTGGCCGATGTTTGGTCATAAATTGTGCTGATTCGATAAGTCTTATGTTCTAAGGGGATGTGGGTAAGCGATCGCTTCATGACTGTGTGTTTGCTAGCCAGTTAGTCGAAAGATTCAATGAAAAGACAAGTTTAGTGTGATGCTCTAATAACAAATTCAGGTATAATCGAGCTAATTTTTATCAATAAAAGAACACTATGAATCAATATCTAGCGGTTACCTCAAACGGCCTTGAGAATTTATTAGTTGAAGAACTAACCCAACTAGGGATTACAAATGCAAAACCTGTTCAAGCAGGTGTTAAATTCAAAGCGACCAATGAGCAAATTTATCGTTGTTGTTTATGGAGTCGTTTGGCTTCTAGATTTGTACGTGTCCTTTCTGAATTCACTTGTATGGACGACATGGATTTGTACCTATTAACCACCGCGGTTAACTGGGTAAATCAATTCCATAGCTCTAAGCGTTTTGTTGTTGACTTTAACGGTACAAACAACGAAATCCGTAATAGCCAATACGGTGCGATGAAAGTAAAAGATGCCGTTGTTGATAGCTTTGAGAAAAAGTCTTTGCCTCGTCCGTCTATCAGCAAAGAAAATCCAGATATTCGTATTCACGTTCGTCTACATCGTGATAAAGCGATTCTTGGTGTTGATATGGTAGGTAGCGGTCTTCACCAACGTGGTTATCGTCCAGAATCAGGCCGCGCACCATTGCGTGAAACCCTTGCTGCAGCGATTCTTCTTCGTAGTGGCTGGGACGCAACTAAGCCTTTCCTAGACCCAATGTGTGGTTCAGGTACGTTAGTGATTGAAGCGGCAATGATGGCTGCGAACATGGCTCCAGGTGTTAAGCGCCAGAAGTGGTGTTTTGAATCACTAGAAGATTTTGAACCAGAACTGTGGGCTGAAGTGAAAGCTGAAGCGAACGTTCAAGGTCGTCGTGGCGTTAAGAAAGTAGAGTGTAAGTTCTATGGCTACGACAATGACGAGCGCATGATCAAAACAGCGCGTGACAATGCTCGTCGTGCTGGTGTTGAAGAGCTGATTGAATTCGAAGTAGGCGATGCTGCAAAGCTTAAGCGTCCTACAGAGTTTACTGATGGTGTGATTGTTTCTAACCCACCTTATGGTGAGCGTCTTGGCACAGAGCCGGGTTTGATTGCACTTTACACGGCATTCGGTGCACAACTTAAAGCGGAATTTGGCGGTTGTAACGCGTCGATCTTCTCTAGTTCTGACGAACTGCTTAGCTGCTTACGTATGCGTGCAGACAAACAGTTCAAATTGAACAATGGTGCGTTACCGTGTCACCAAAAGAACTACTCAATTTCAGACCGTCCGATGTCAGAGCGTCCAACGGGTGAACAAGAGCAACTTATTGCCCCAGACTTCGCAAACCGTCTTAAAAAGAACATCGGAAAAATTGGCAAGTGGGCTAAGAAAGAGCAATTAGATTGTTACCGAATCTACGATGCGGACTTACCAGAATACAATGTAGCGATTGACGTATACCCAGGTCACCTAGTGATTCAAGAATACGCAGCACCTAAAGATGTACCGGAAGAGAAAGCAAAACGTCGCTTAACCGATATCATCCGTGCTTCTATTCAAGTCACTGGCGTTGAAGCAAACAACGTGGTTCTTAAGGTTCGTCAGAAGCAGAAAGGCCGATCTCAATATCAAAAAATGGCTCAAGACTCCTCTAACCTAGAAGTGAACGAATACGGCGTTAAACTGATTGTTAATCTTCATGACTACTTAGATACGGGCTTGTTCTTAGATCATAAGATCACTCGTCGTCGTATCGGCGAAATGGCTGCAGGTAAAGATTTCCTTAACTTATTTGCTTACACAGGCAGTGCCTCTGTTCATGCTGCTGTGGGTGGCGCACGCTCTACAACAACCGTTGATATGTCTAATACCTACCTTGAGTGGGCAAAACAGAACATGGAGCTTAACGGCCGTGTTGGTCGTCAACATCAGTTTGTTCAAGCTGACTGCTTACAGTGGTTGGTTAAAGAGCAGGGTTCTTACGACCTGATCTTCATTGATCCCCCAACGTTCTCAAACTCTAAGCGTATGGATCAATCTTTTGATGTTCAGCGTGATCACATTCAATTGATGGAAAACCTTAAGCGTCTTCTTCGTGAAGAAGGCACGATTGTGTTCTCTAACAACAAGCGTCACTTCAAAATGGATGTAGAAGGCCTAGAAGCGTTAGGTCTCAAAGCTCAGAACATCTCATCTAAAACGCTTCCATTGGACTTCTCTCGTAACAAGCACATTCATAACTGCTGGTTGATTACACATAAGTAATTAAGAGATTGTATAAGGATATAGCGTGCTGACTCTCTACAGTACAGGAGGGTGCCATCTATGTGAGATGGCATTCAAACTCACGGAACAGTTAAACATTAGCCATCACGTCAACGTTGTCGACATTGCATTTGATGATGAGCTCTTTTCCCGTTACGGGGTCACTATTCCGGTGCTCAAATTTGAAAGCTCTGACTTTTCTCAAAGCTCAGAGCTTAACTGGCCATTTGGCTTGTTAGAACTTAATGATTGGTTAAAAAAGAATGGCATTACTTACAATTCATAACGGGCAATTAGCGTTTGGCGATCACCCGTTATTAGATCGTGCGGACTTTGCACTGCAAGAAAACGAACGTGTGTGTTTAGTAGGGCGCAATGGCGCGGGTAAGTCTACGTTGATGAAAATCCTGTCAGGGAACATCATCATGGACGACGGCAAGATGCAAATCACACAAGATGTGGTTGTGTCTCGCCTTGAGCAAGATCCACCGCGTAACGAAGAAGGCACCGTTTATGATTACGTTGCTGGTGGCCTAGCGGAAATCGGCGAACAGCTGAAGATCTATCATGATCTTTTGGATCTCATCGGTACTGATCCTAGCGAAAAGAACTTAAATCGTCTTACTCGTGTGCAAGAGCAGTTGGATCATGCCAACGCATGGCGCTTCGAAGATCGCGTAAGTAACGTAATGGCGGCGCTTAAACTCACTGCTGAAACAAAACTGACGGATTTGTCTGGTGGTTGGCAACGTAAAGCGGCGCTTGCTCGTGCGCTTGTATGTGACCCAGACGTGCTTCTGCTCGACGAACCGACTAACCACCTAGATGTTGCGACAATCGAATGGTTAGAAGGCTTCCTGAAAGACTTCCGTGGTTCAATCATCTTTATCTCGCATGACCGTGCTTTCATCAAATCGATGGCAACTCGCATTGTTGATCTTGATCGCGGCAAGCTGAGCTCGTTCCCTGGCGATTACGAAAACTACTTGCTAGAGAAAGAAGAAGCGTTACGTGTCGAAGAGATGCAGAACGCTGAATTCGATAAAAAGCTTGCTCAAGAAGAAGTGTGGATTCGTCAGGGCATTAAAGCTCGTCGAACGCGTAACGAAGGCCGTGTACGTGCACTTAAGAAGTTGCGTGAAGAGCGCATCAATCGTCGTGAAGTGCAGGGTAAAGCGGTTATTCAGATCGATGATGGTCAACGTTCAGGCAAGATTGTATTCGAAGCAGAGAATCTTAACTTTGGCTTTGAAGGCAAAGAGATTGTTAAAGATTTCAGCTTCAATATTATGCGTGGTGATCGTATTGCTCTGATCGGCCCTAATGGCTGTGGTAAGAGTACCGTACTTAAACTGCTTCTTGATCAGCTGAAGCCTGATTCTGGCCGTCTGCATTGTGGTACTAAACTTGAAGTGGCTTACTTCGACCAATACCGCGAAATCCTAGACCCTGAGAAGTCAGTAATTGACAATCTGGCGGATGGCAAGCAAGAAGTGACAGTAGGCGGCCGTGAGCGCCATGCACTTAGCTACCTACAAGATTTCTTGTTCTCTCCTAAACGTGCTCGCACTCCTGTGAAGGCACTGTCTGGTGGTGAGAAAAACCGTCTGTTATTAGCTCGTATTTTCCTTAAGTCGAATAACTTATTGATTCTCGATGAGCCAACCAACGATCTAGATATCGAAACTTTGGAACTTTTAGAAGATTTGCTTGCCAACTATCAGGGTACGCTTCTTTTAGTGAGCCACGATCGACAGTTTGTTGATAACACGGTTATGACAAGTTGGATATTTGAAGGCAACGGCGTTGTTGAAGAATTTGTTGGTGGTTACCACGATGCTCAGCAACAAAGAAAGCAGGCTATAGAGTACCGACAGGTTGAAAAGCCATCAAAGCCAGAGAAAGTAGTTGAGGAAACTCCCAAAACTGCGCCAGTTAAGGCTAAAGCTAAGAAGTTATCGTATAAGCTACAACGAGAACTAGAAGCGCTACCTTTGCGTTTGGAAGAATTGGAAACTCAAATTGAAACTCTTCAGGAAGAAGTCAACGATCCTAGCTTCTTTTCAAAATCTGTAGAGCAGACACAACCAGTATTAGATAAGCTATCTGCAGCAGAGCAGGAGCTTGAAGTTGCTTTTGAGCGCTGGGAAGAGCTCGAGGCACTACAACAGGAAAGTTAAGAAGTAATCATGACTTGTAATAAATTTAAATTAACAACAGTTGCAGCCTTAGTTTTGGCTGCAACTAACGCGAATGCTGCACTGTACAAGGTAGTTGAAGTCGCGACTCCTAGCTCAATTGTCGGAGCTTCTGAAACGTTTGGTGTCGCGATTCAACCAGCGGCGGTTACCGGAACTGAAAGTTGTTTTACCACCGGTACTATTGGTGGTGTCGCTTGTGATAGCTTTAAGCTAGCAGGTGAAACACGTAATTCACTTGAAGCTATTAGTTACCGTGAAGAAGTTCCTTTTGCTATGGATGCTGTCTTCCAATATTTACAAGAGTTCGATGACTTCAAAAACTATTGTAACCGTGAACTAAGATATTCCACATGTGAAAGCTGGGCGAAAACTCGCTGGGAAGATACTTGGTTTAAGGAAAGAAACAACCTGAGTTATGTAAATGCAAAGGCATTTATAGAAGGCGGGGCAATACTCGATACTCGCAATACAGTGATCAACTCCCTTTATGTGAACGACGCATCAGAAGTTAAGCCTTTAGGTATCAAATCAGAAGGTAGCATTCGTAATAACGCAATCTTTACAACGTCACCAAATGGGCCTGCAGGATCTTCTGAGACTCGAGCATGGAAAGCTATCAAAGCAAGTAATGGTACTGTTTACAATGTAGGTAGTGTTTCTACTAGTGAAACCATTACGGAGACGTCAACGCCGGATCCTGTATTTAGTTCAAAAGCTGCTATTTGGGATGGTACGAATACCAAGCAAATCGATTGGACTCGTGGTGGAACTGCTAGACAAGGCGATTACTATGCTCAAGGTAGCATGCGTTCAATTGCCGAATCGGATACTAAGTTTTATGGCGTAGGCTACAATACTGTTGATGGTAGTGGTGATCTGCAAGATATGAATGCATCTGTATTCATCAGTAAATCTCTGGACTTAGCTGACAGCGCGAATACTTGGACGACCAAATCAATTGAGGGGGCTAAGGTCAACTCTAACTCGTCTAATGATTACAAATACAGTAACTCTGTAGCGACCGATATCAACAAAAACTTGTTTGTTATTGGTAACTCTAAGCGTAATGGTCGAGTGCCTGAAAATGGTAGCGCAGGCAGTAAGATGTTTGTTGTTACTGATGCTTCAGTTGCGACTCCAACAGCGACATACCTAACGGGTGGTATCTTCTTTGCTGGTTCGAGTGGTGAAGCTAGAGCCGTTAACAACTTCAATGAAATTGTTGGTCAAGTTGACGCAGAAACAACGCGTGAAGTTGATGGCAGTGAGCGTAGACACCGCGGCTTTATTTACCCTTACGATGTTGCTAGTTCGAAAGACGAACGTCGTAAAAATATCTTTAATGAGAAAGCTTGGTGGTTAGACGATCTAACAAACGATGGCAACGTTTCTGGAGAGAACAACAAGTTCCGAATCATTGATGCTTCAGGTATCAACGATGCGGGTGTTATCTCTGCAACAGCTATAAAATGTATGATCGATACAAATGGAGACGGTAGAGGTAACGATGAACGAGCCTACGATACAACGTCTCACAACTCATACTGTGCTGGTGCTGCGTCTAATGCAGTAGAAGAGGTTGTTGCGGTTAAATTGATTCCTATCGAAGGTAAAGGTAAGAGTGATATCCAAGCTCGTAGTACTGATACAGCAAAGGTCGATCGTAAAGGCGGTAGCTTAGGTTGGTTCGCTTTGACTGTACTCGGCTTATTAGGGTTCCGTAGAAAATTTAAATAATTTCACCTCTTGAGCCCGAGTTCACAATTCTGAATTCGGGCTTTTTTTCGCCTTGAGAAAAGTGAAAAACTGGTCGATTCTTAAAGTTGGAGTCACAAAAACTCCGCAAAGTTGTAATCATTGTATGTTAGTAAATAGAACACCCGTATGAGGACTGCACTATGAAGAGACAAAAGCGTGATCGACTAGAACGAGCACAATCTCAAGGCTACAAAGCTGGTATAAACGGTAGGTCACAAGAAGCTTGCCCATATAGCCAAATGGATTCTCGGTCTTATTGGTTAGGTGGTTGGCGTGACGCCAAAGGTGATAAGCAATCAGGTCTCTATAAATAGATAGGGCGGAACATATTCAAAGATCAAGGCTCCATTGTTGTACAGCAGTGGAGCCTTGTTAGTTTCTGAGTGGGCATATAAGTTAGATAAAATAAATGTAATGGCGTAGAGAGCTAACACTTTAAGCTGATACTGATACTTGTAGTGGAATACACAGTTGCTGGTGGACTAATACAGTACAGTTTCGGAATAAGAAAGTTTGTTTAATCAGCACACTCTAGTGCACTATAACTAAATATATTGGAGTGAAAATAAAGCAGCCAATGGCTGCTTTATTAAAATCTAACTGCGTTACTCTAATTAAATGATTAGATTAGAATGCTGACGTATCTTGGAAAAGGCCAACTTTCAAATCTTTAGCAACATAAATCTCTTTGCCATCAACAAGTACGCGACCATCTGCAAGGCCCATAACTAGGCGACGGTTAACAACACGCTTCATGTGGATTTCGTAAGTCACTTTTTTCGCAGTAGGTAGGATTTGGCCAGTGAATTTCACTTCGCCTACACCTAAAGCACGGCCTTTACCTTTGCCGCCAACCCAACCAAGGTAGAAGCCAACAAGCTGCCACATTGCATCAAGTCCTAGACAACCAGGCATTACTGGGTCACCAGGGAAGTGACAGTCGAAGAACCATAGGTCAGGAGTAATATCCAGTTCAGCAAGAATCAAACCTTTACCGAAATCACCTTCAGTCTCAGACATTTTAGTGATGCGATCCATCATCAACATGTTCGGTGCTGGTAGTTGAGGACCTTCAGGCCATAGTTCGCCTTGGCTTGATGCTAGAAGATCTTCGCGAGTGTAAGAATCACGTTTGTTTTGCATTATCAATTACTCCAATTTTTGATAGGTGCATATTAGTGAACAGGTGTACGCTAAACAAGTCCGATCAGTACTAGACAAACCAGTTTTTAATGCGTCCAACAATTCCAATAGGGTGCTCATGTCTTTCAAAGTTTTCAATACGTTCCGCAATTTTGCTCAGAACGCTTTCTTGTTCATCGTCTCTAAATGGTTTGTTCATAATAAGAGGAATAGCTTCATCTACATTAGAGACAGACCAAATATGGAATTCTTTGTTTTTGATGCTTTCAATTAGGTCTGGCTTCAGAGCAAGATGTCGTAAGTTAGATCTTGGAAGGATCACACCTTGTTCGCCAGTTAACCCGTTGTGTTTACACACATGATAGAAGCCTTCGATTTTCTCGTTTAGCCCACCAACTGCTTGTACACGACCGAATTGGTCGACAGCACCGGTTACCGCTATTTGTTGATTGATAGGGTATTCCGACAAAGCACTGACCAAAGAGCAAAGCTCAGCAAGAGAAGCACTATCGCCATCAACTTCGCAGTATGATTGCTCAAATACAACAGAAGCAGCATAGGGCAACGGATCTTCAAGGTTTAACGCGCTGCTTACAAATGCTTGCATGATCATCATACCTTTGGCGTGAAGGTTACCACCGAGTTCCGCTTTGCGTTCAACGTCTGCAATATCACCATCACCAAAGTGGATAACACATGAAATTCGGGCTGGTTCACCATACGATACAGGGTGTCCTGGTACATCGATAACCGTCAGACCATTAACTTGTCCAACTTGTTCACCCTCGGTTTCGATAATAACTTGGCCATCTCGAATATCATCAAGAGCACGTTCAGGTAAGTACGACTCGCGGTTGTATTTGTGTTGTTGTGCTTGCTGAATATGGTGACCATCAATCTCACCATGGTCGGCTTCAATCAAAGCTTCGTTTAATAACGCATTGTGCCAAATCGGGCACAACGGTATATAGCTTTGGTCTTCAGTTTCTCTTGCTCCAGCAGTAAGAATGCCTGTCACCGCCTGTTGCGTGATGTTTGGCAGTTCATAACGTTGTTGGAGCCATTTAAGGTAACCAAGATATTGAGTCAACGTCTCTTCTGTTAGCTTTATGTCTTGTTCAATTTCACTGAATAGGCAGAAGCCGGTTTGAATATCACTGTCTAGGTAATCAAGATCGCCGAGTTGAGCTCGGTCTCCAACCACAATCAACTTAATATTGTAGGTAAGCGGTAAAGATGGAGATTGGTTTAAGTGTTCAGGGTTGCTACTGATGGGCTCTACGGCCTCACCAAGAAGTGCCGATTTAAGCAGTAACCAGCTTCCCGGGTTTGCTAGAATCAAGTTGGCTGAAACAATCAGATAACCATTGTTCGCTCTAGCCAGTAAGCCAGGCTTTGTCGCAACGACTTGGCCATCTTTTGATTGAACTTGGTCAAACAGAGAGACAGCATTTAAAGACTCAGTTTTTATTACTGGTAACGTGTGATCATCTAGAGCAGTTACTAAAGATTCAACGATCATTTGACGATAGATCGAATTGTCCGGAGCGTTGACAAGTAAAACACGCGAAAGGTTGGACAAACGGACAAAGCGGGTTAACGCATCGTTGAATCTATGTTGAATGTCTGAAAATGGGAAAGGCGAGATGTCAGGGAATTGCTCTAATTGAGCGCTATATTCGTCGTACTGAGGCGTAACATGTCGCCAATCTACTAGAGTCATTTAAGTTTCTGATTATGATAATGAGGTAGGGAGTATATAGAAAAACCGATCTCGCTTGTAGCTCTATGTTGTAGTTACTAATCACTAAGCTAATATAAGTATGATCTTGGTCTATTCTTTCAAGACAACAATTGTTAAATAGCCTATTTTGGGTTACGCTGTCACTAGGATTAACTCTCGAGATTAGACATGAAATATCAGCAGCTTGAAAACTTGGAATGTGGTTGGAAATGGAACTATCTGGTCAAAAAATGGAAAGAAGGCGAGTCGATCACCTGCCATATTGATTCAAGTGAAGCTGACGTTGCTGTACAAGCCTTATTGAAGCTTGAACACCAACCAACAGGTGTTCTTGAGTGGATATCTGACAACATGTCTCCTGAGCTCGATAACAAGCTCAAGCAAGCGATTCGAGCTAAGCGAAAGCGTCACTTTAATGCTGAACAAGTTCACACCAAGAAAAAATCAATCGACCTTGATTATCGTGTATGGGAAAAGCTATCCCAGCGTGCGAACGAGCTAGGTTGTACGCTATCAGATGCTATCGAGTATTTGGTAAGCGAAGCATCTCGTAGTGAACAGGCCAGCAAGACAGTAACCAATCTTAAAGAAGATTTAAGCAAGCTCCTTTCTGACGATAAATAATCATCAACAGTAGTGGTGACATTATGATGTATGTAATCTTAATCGGTGCAGCGTTGGTTTTTTGGTTAGTCGCGGTTGATAGGCCGGTATTGAAAATCAAATTTAACGATGGGGCGATCGAACAAGTTAAAGGTCATCTTCCACCCAGCTTTAAGCACAACCTTCAAGAGATTGGCCACAACAACACTTTTAAAGGTGAATTAAAAGTGTACGCAAAGCGCTCTGGTTATAATCTCAAGTTCACAAAGGATGTACCTAAGAACGTGCAACAACGTATTCGTAATGTATTCCCACATAACGGCTTCAAATCTAAAGGTTCAAAGAAGGCGTAATGGTCAAGAATTACGTCTTATCTTGTCAATTTTCATACTAAGTTAGTTCTTCGCTTGCCTTAACCATCGTCATACTGTTCTCAGTTCCAATAAAGGAGAACAGTATGAGATATCTAATCCTTTTGTTGTTTTTTTTATCCCCAGTCGTATTTCCCGACGATGCATTGGTCAATCCGGTAGCCAAAAAAATCAAAGCGACGGTCATGAAAGGCCTAAAAAAGAGCAATGTTGAAATCGATGGTTATTGTGACCTGATGATTGAAATGAAGCACTCCAAAGGTTATACAAAAATCAAGAGAGTGAGAACATCCGGCGATAGTAAAGCTTGTAGACAGGCGAAACAGCACTTACCAAACAAGAAACAGTTCAAATACAGTTTCCCAGAAAAGTACATCCGACTTCATATCACAAACTGACCTGGATAATGCACTATAACTAAATGATATTAATATGATTGTCTAAAATGCCAATGAATACGAGTGAATTACGGTGATCTGAGTTAGATGCCAGTTTGTTGCACTGTCACTTGATATGACAATATGTCTCGTAGGGCGTTCATTTTACTGATATCTATTTAACCGAAGGTGCCAAATGTACACGAATCTTGTTTAGCGACAGCGTGTTTAACGGGGATGCCGAGGTGTTGGCAAGTCATTAGTACCTTTAGTTTTCTATCGGCAGGAGCATGTTCTGAGAGAATCACAGAGCTTATACACTCTTTATTCAGATACAGCTTGTTGCCAATAATCTCTTCATTGGGCAGTACCCAGCGATATTCTTTTTCGTAACGCCAGTTTGAATGTTTGATTCCAAGTACGCTCGCGGCTAATTTCGATGCTTTTAAGTCAACTAGCGAAGGAGTACTAAGCATGCTTGGGTTGTCAGCATACTGAACTTCAAAGCAATTGAGATCTGCCTCACCGTGATAACAGTTAAGATCATACTCAATACACATACCTTTAAAGTTATCACCATACTGAGACCAAAGTATGGGATGGTCATTCGATTGAGAGAAGCACATTACCTTGAAGTCATTCTGAAGTTCTTTGTTGAACAGGTGATGAGATTCAAAAGGGTTATTAAAGGTCTTAGCGGAATCAAACCACAACGAACACTCGGATATCGATTGTATGTTTCTATCGTGAAGAGATCTGAACTTATAAAGTTTAGGCAACATATCAAACACCTGGTTTACAACATTGTCTGATGTTAACACTATAATTCATAATGTAAGCGTGAATGCATAGTGTTTGCTTGCTTAGTCACCAAGTTAAAACATATAACCGCTTGATAGATCAAAATTTAAACATAAAATAGCAGCCTGTTTGAGTGATTTATCTTGCAATAGCGCTGGTTTTTTTAATAAGTTGCAACGTAACTTTATATTGGTGGAAGAATAGGTCTATATTTGGAGGCAATGTAAAGGAAGTTAAGTGAACCAATAATGATAAATCCGACCTCAAAGAGATCGGACTATTTGCAATGTTAGGCTAGTTGACCGCAATAAATTGGTCTAGCCATTGACGGAACTTTAGAAATGGTACCTTGCACCAATGTATGCTGTTTTGGATGAAACATCGATGGACTCTATTTCAATATGTGCAGAGCGGTAACCGATATGAACGTCGATGTTATCGGTAATTATTGCGCCAAATTCTCCACCGATTTGGTAAGCGGCCTCAGATTCAGAAGCTGAGAGCCCAAAGGCTTTGATTTCCGTATCAATAGATCCAACGCCTGCTAACAGGGAGACATACAAATCCAAGACGTCGCCTTTAACGATGAATTTGGGTTTAACATTCACGAAGAAGGCTTGGCCTTCCATATCCATCATTTGAGCAAAGTTAACTTTGCCAATTTTTCGGTACTCCGCTTCTACTCCCAGCTTTACTACATCGTGTGTATTGAACTCATAACCGCCAACTAAGTTATAACTCAAGTCAGCTAGATCAGAAGAATCTTCAATTTTGCTACCGCGGTATTCTAATTCGGTTTCATTATAAAACCCGATATCTACACCTGCATAAAAATGACCAAGCTCTTTAGCTGCTGTGTCATTTTCATTAGCAAGCGCGTATGAACTCATGCCAAAAGCGGTGAATAGTGATAGGGCAACCATACCGATTTTCATATTAAGCCTTTTATATAATAAGTTATTGATTCCTTGAATACCTTACCAAATGTAGAGCTTTTAAACTAATAATGGTTTTGTGTAACCATCTGATTTTATGAACTTATTATCGATATAAACATCAATACGAAGCAACATGATTTGATTTTAGCCGTATCGCTTTATATTTACACAATCAGTATGCCCTTAGCCAAACACAACAAGGTGGCGGGTAGGGAAACTGCTTAATCAAAACAAAGCTGAGGAGTTAAAGCGTAAAGATGAACTCGAAAATGAGAAGCATCAGGCGAGGGTACGTCGATTACAAAATGGCGAAGAGCAGGCCAATAACCTTGATGACATCAGCATTCGAGATAGGGGATTTAAGGATGAATTCATCCTGTTAGTCGTCTTTGTACCACTCATCTTGTCTTTCATTCCCAATTACGCGCCATATGTCGAACAAGGGTTCAATGCACTGCAAGCATCCCTAACCCTTATTGGTTTGTGGTAGGTGCTGTCGTTGTCGATACGATTGGGATGCGCGCCATGGTGCGATACCTACTTGAATACTACGCATCTCGATGGAAAACGCAGTAATGGCGTACCTCGATGCGTTAATCATCGCTCTTATTACAGGTGGAGTCTCAAGCCTTGGTACGATTGCGGCTTTGAAAACTGACATCAACTGGATAAAGCGAGTGCAGCAAGACCAAGAGCAACGGATACGAAAATTGGAGGATCCCAATGGTTAAGAAAGGTTATAAGTGCAAATGTTAAAAGCAAAACGACCAACTTAGAAAAGTTACACATTCAAAACGGGGGCATAGTGAGCGCCAAAACAACACGCGTAGCTCAAAACGCAATAGGATGCTGTGTTTCTAGTTGCACATTTGTAGAAAATAAATAAAATTGCCTTCTTTCAAATATTTATGACTTGTATGTTAAATCGATACTTATTCGCTGCAATTGTGTTTTTTGCATTCTGCGCACTATCTCTGGTTGCTTGGTTGTCCGATAGCAACGGCTTTTTTGTTTCAAGTTTAGTTCCTGAATTGATGGGGGTGTGCATTGAATTACTCATAATATTGTTTGTATTTGATGTGTGGCAAAAGGCGGACGAACAACAGAAAAAAATTAAAGTTGAGCGCCGTTTACGAGAGTTTTTGATTTTTTTTCTAAAGCATTCGTTTTCTACCTTCCCGCCTTCATGCCAACCCGGTAGGTTTTATGGTAGCGACCATGAACAAAACCAAAAAGCTCTTAATAACCTAATTGAAAATATTGAGAGAGACGGATTGGATGAAGAAGTAGTTCTTTCAGTTCAGTCATACTGCTTAAAAGAACGAGAAATCTTTAATAACCTTATTCCTGTTTCGTCAGACTTGGAAAATGACCACTTCAAGTCTTGGGTTCGCATTGCGTACTTTATGAATGCAATTGTGACCAACAGCGAAAAGACGAGCTACTCTGTTATAAAAATTCTCCAAAATATTCAGAGGTTTGATAAGGTTTCACATGATAAAAACCTTTACGTTGGCGCTGAGAAAGAGTACTAAACGATTGGGCTCTTGAAGACCATTCTCGAATGTATATTCGGTTAGTTTGACGTTGGATACTATTATTTTTGTTTACGATGGTAGTGTGTTTAGCTTTGATAAAGTAAAGAGGGCGTATGAGAGTTATTTTGCTAGGAGCCGGAGCTTCTAAGGCATATTCGGATTCCCCTACTGGCGTAAGAATGCCCATTGCATGTGACTTTTTTGATACTTTTGACAAACTTAAAATATCAGAAAATCCATGGGCACTACAGGATGGAGTTCTTGGGTTCATACAACGTGTGTATGATAAAGAGCCATATCAATATCTGCGTTCAGGAATAGATATCGAAGATTTCCATTCTGATATTGAAGATAAGCTCAAAGAGTCAATTGAAAAAGCGGGAAAAGGTCCAGATGAATATCTGAAATTTTTGAACCATAAAGCTTTCAATCAACTCATATATATTTTTGCTTCTGTTATAAACGAAATTCAAAACGGTCCTGTATCGAAACCTCATACTGCACTAGCTAAGTTACTTAACCCTGACGATGTTGTTATTACGTTTAACTGGGACACATTAATGGATCGCGCATTGAGGCAAGAACAAAACTGGTCTACTGATAATGGTTATGGGTTCGAAGCTCATAAAATTTATAGAAACCAGTGGGTGAAACCTGAAATGGAAGTCAATGTTAGGGCTCCGAGATTAATAAAACTGCATGGGTCTACGAACTGGTTAACATCACAGCAAGTATTTCATGGTGACGATGTAGTTTTCACACATACTTCCTCACCTGATGATGTATGGATCTATGAGTCCACAATAGATCCATATGAGTGTCACGCTGGACGGTATATGGAAGGCTACACTGACTTTTCTTACGGTTACTATCCAGTAAATTTAGATGGTGATGGAATTTCGCCTCCTGACGGGTACGTATTAGCGAAAGTGACGCCAAAATCCCCTTGGATGCCTGAAGGCTTGTCAGGGAAAAAAGGTTTGGTTTCGATTCCACTTATAGTTCCTCCAGTCAAAGAAAAAAAATATGATGCATATGGTGATTTATTTCATATGCTTTGGGGCGATGCTCTTCAAGCTCTAATTGAAGCTGACGAAATTGTGATTATTGGCTATTCATTTCCTCGGACTGATTTACGTAGTAACAAATTATTTATAGATGCTTTTATGGCTAGAGACACAATGCCAAAGTTGAAGATACTAGACCCTTTCCCCGAAAAAATAGCAGACAAATTTAAATATGAATTGGGTATTATTGATTCGAAAATATTTGTATGTAAAGAGTATTTTGATGAAAAATTCGACTTAGTAAATTTCCTTGATAAATGAGTTGATGTTATTTTTAATGAATCTCGACATTTAGTAACCATATGACTTTAGTCTGTTTGATAATGAGTCGTATGTTAAACTTTATTAAAATAAAATATTGAATCCGATGTTAGTTGAAGAAAAATATATTAAATCTATTGCTATGTATTTGGGAAGCTTGTCTCAATATATTGAAACACTTTCGTCTATAAATCTACATGATGGTTCAGTCGTAAGTGAAAATTTGTGTGCTAGGTTAATGAACCTTGTTTATGGCTTCGAACTTGATAACTCTAATTTATTGAAGAAGAATGCAGAGGTTATAGATTTATATGACCATAAAAATCAAGTTTCTGTTCAAGTGACCTCAAATCGTAAGTTACCAAAAGTTCGTGGATGTCTAGAGAAGTTTATAGAAAAAGAATTTGATAAAGAATACCACGAACTTTATGTGTATATATTGACGACTAAGCAAAAAGCTTACAAGCTAGATAATGTAGTAAAAGGCGATTTTAGCTTTGATAAAAGCATTCATATCATCGACAGGAATACAATTATAACAAGGGTGCAAAGCCTAAAACTTCCAAAACAAAAAGAAGTTTTGGAACTTCTTAAGTCTGCTATAGAACTACCCAACGACTCAGTGGTTGCTTCTAACGAGGTAGGAACCATTATTAACTTAGTTACAATTATTAGCGATAAAGTGGCAAATTCAACTTTTGACACAAAAACTGAGATTGACCCAGAGGAAAAAATTTCTAAGAGATTTAGAGATGATGCTATCATCATTGATAATCAATACTTCCATCTATGTTGTGAGTACGCTCCGATATTAGCGGAGGTAGAAGGAAGTGACTATTACGATGGAGTTAAAAACTCTAAAGTAGCATTATATTTGAAAGATAAAAGCACAGAAATTTTAATAAAAAGTAAATTTGATGCTATGAAAGCCTTGGAAGAACTCGTTGTTTATGTCGAAAACTTGTTCAAGAGTCATGGTGTTGACTATAATGTCACAGCAATAAAATATTTTGTTTTAAAGCACTTGACAGAATGTAACGTTTTTCCTTTGTTAAGGGGTGAAGAAGTAAGTGTATAAATTAATTGAAACCTCTGAAGCTATAGAGTTCTCTTTACCTATAATTGGTGCTAGTGTGCTATCTATATTGATTGATAATGATGGCAAAATGAGTATATTAAAATTACTTGAAATAGTTAATAAGTTACATCCAAAGTTTGGAGGTAATAGAATAAATCAATCTCTTGTATTTCTTTACACAATATCTGTAATTGAATTTAAAGAACCTTACATTGAGGTTGTGAAATGATAATTACTAAATTGTATTCATCTAATGATGGGTTTTTCGAACCTATAGAGTTCGAGAATGGATTCAATATAATTCTGGGTGAGCGAAGTGACGGATCCGAAAAAAGAAACGGTGTAGGTAAGTCTATTTCTATAGAGTTCATAAATTTTTGTTTACTCAAGGATGTTGAAAAATCACGATTAAAATATCTTCCTAAATCTGTCATTTCAAATAGTGCACCGATTTTCTTAGAACTAGAACTTGAAGGAAAAATCCTAAAAATTCGCAGAGATTTAAAGAACCCAGGGGAAGTGGTTATATATGATGGAGTTTATTGCTTTCCTCTAAACGTTGATGAAGCAAAAGAATACTTATTAAGCAAGCTAAATATTAACAATAATATATATAACTCGTTTAGGAGTCTAATAAATCCGATAACTAGAGACGAACGATGTGAATTTAAATCAATTCCTGGTTTTTTTGATACAAATATAAAAGTCCCTCTTGATTATACGCCACATTTTTTATACTTAGGTTTGGATAACGAGTCGTTAAACAATGCGATGCAGATTAAGGGGGATATTAATTCTGAAGACAGCCAGAAAAGAAAGGTCACCAACCAAGTAGAAGCTCTTCTAGGTAAAAGCATTAAAGAGTCACGGTCTGAATATAACAAGTTAAAAGAAGAACGAGACATATTAAAGAAAATTGTTGATAAAGGCGACTGCACAGCCTTTGATCTATTGGATGATGAATATCAAAGTATCGAGGCTGAACTTCGAGAAATTCGAATCAAGCTATCTTCGTTTAGAGTTCAAGTTTTGCAAGCCAAACAAATCGTAACGGAAGATAGTGTTGATGCTGAAAGCGTTAGAGTTATCTATGAAAAAGTAAGAAGCGGGCTAGGGGACGAAATTCATAGAAGTGTAGAAGAAGTTCTAAAATTTAAAAATAAAATCAACAAATACACTAACAATGTTGTAGTTAAAAAGGTCAAATCTATAAACCAAGATGTTAGAAAGTTAAAAGAAAGAAGAGACTTTTTAATTTCTGAAAGAGATAAGTTTGACTATGGTTCTCATGATGGCAATTTTGAATATGACTTTAAAGAAGCGATAAGTAAGTTAGCTATAAAAGATGAATTGGTGAGCGGACTAAACGCTTACTTAAAAAAGATTGATGCATTAGATACTAGAATAAAAAGTAAAAAAATCGATCTAGATAGCGAAAAACTCGATATTGAACTTTTGATTAGCGAAAGTGAATCTATTCTTAACTCTTTTGAAAGTAAAGTTTTGAAAGCTCATCATGCTATATTTGATGACTATTCTTCTTCATTTAAAATCAATGTTAATAACCGAAAAGAGATTGTAGATTTCGATTTGAGAATAAAAGAAGACGGTGGTCATAGTAATGAAAGAGCTAAGGTTTTTATTTATGACTTTTCATTGTTAACACACGATAAAGCTTACTCCAATCATCCAGGGTTTCTTATTCATGATAATATCTTTGATAACGACAACGATACTTTGGAAAAAACTTTGAATTTTGTCTATGACTCTCTACTAAGTGTTGTTTCCGATACTCAATACATATTGACCTTAAACAGCGACAAATTGATTGGGTTAGACTTGGACTTTTCAGTTTGCGACTACGTCAGAGCCAGTTTTACGAAAGATGATAAATTTCTTAAGCAAGACTATAAAGAAGACAAATAAAAACCTATTTGTTTTGCAAGTACGCTGATTGATGTGGAGAGCAAGCAAAGTTAATGTTTACAAGAGTTGTACCTAGTTTTATTTGATTTGGTAGGCACCCAAGGTTTCGCGGGCATACGGCGAGCGCCACGAAACGGTAATGGATGTTCTTTAGGTGGGTAAAACTTTGGGGAATCAATTCGACCGTGGCGTTCGACGAGCTGACGATGTTCGTCGCGCCAATACGCAAAACTGAGCAATTCTTTCGGATTAAACTCGCGTCGTTCAGGCGTGATCAAGGTGGCACGATCATAGTGCACCTTAAATCCATTCCAACGATGGTCTAAAGGCAAATAACCGCGAGCGTGGATGTTCATCAATTTTTCGGCCATCGGGTTCACATGGACTTCACCTGAGAGCCAACGCTGGACCGTGATCGGTTGAACATGAAAAAAGGCTGCGGCGTCGTGGATATCATCAAAGTGATGATGCACGAGATCCGCAAAGTGTGGCGTGAGCATGTGATCTCCTTCAAAAATTAAGGCAAGGGCGCAAAGTTTTTTTCCTCCTCATAAGGTGTGTTTGTAGTAGAAAGTCTCTGGAAACGGCGGCACGTCAGCGCAAAAAACAGAGACACGAAAACCAAGTATAGCCAACAATATTGAACGCAACGTGCATAAACGTGCATAAACGTGCAGCCAAAATCCATAAAACCAACAACATTAAGGACTTAATTCGACGTTGTGTGCAAAATCCGTAAGGGCTAAAGCACTGAAACTCCTCAGATTTCACGTACAATCACTGCGTATTATGTGTATTATGGTAAATTAGGTTTGATATTTATAAGGCAGGTACCTTTATGTGATGCCCTGCCTCTTGTTTGACTACCAAACTGACGTTCCATTTAACAGTAAGTCTATTTACCATAAAATACCTAATAAACATATTTCCTAATCTTCGATTAAGAATACGTTTATTAGACTTCAAGCATTAACCTATCAATTGCTTCAATGATCTCTTTGGTTCTTACAGGTTTGGTAATGAAATCATTCATACCGACATCTAAACAAGAAAATTTATCTTCTACTGATGTGTGTGCCGTTAGCGCGACGATTGGTGTTTTGATGTTTGCGTCTCTCATGTATTTGGTTGTGGTTATTCCGTCCATAACTGGCATCGACACATCCATCAAGATAATGTCTATCGGGTCATTACCTCTTTCTACAAAGCCAATGGCTTCTTCACCGTTGCTTGCGATGAAAACTTCATGGCCTTGCCGCGTAAGGATCAATTGAATCACCATCTGATTGGTTGGGTTGTCTTCAACAACTAACACTGAATAACGGGTTCTGGGAACTTGCGAGTATTTATCTTCTGCAGCATGATCTTGATTGTTCGTAACTCTCGTTAGAACTGGTAACCGCACTTCAAATTTCGAGCCTTTTCCTGGCTCACTCTCGACCGATATACGCCCGCGCATCAGTTCTACTAGTCGTTTTGTTATTGCTAAACCTAAGCCGGTGCCACCAAATCTACGTGTGATTGTGCTATCGGCTTGCACGAACGGACTGAATAATGACGAAAGTTGCTGTGAGCTGATGCCAATTCCGGTGTCTTCTACGCTAATACGGAATGAACTGTGCTGGTATGTAATAGAAACATGTACATGCCCGTGTTCAGTGAACTTTATTGCGTTACCAATGAGATTAAAAAGGATCTGTGCTAAGCGACTTGGGTCGATGTAATGTAGTTCACCTTCTGGAATGTCGCTAGTTAGGGTTAACGACAACCCTTTATCGTCTGCTATCTTCTTTTGTTCAGATAAAACAAAAGTTACAGTGTCTCTTGCATTGCTCCATTGAGGAGCCAACGAGAAGCATCCAGATTCAATCTTTGAAAAGTCCAATACATCACTGATGATCGCCAATAGGAGTTCAGATGATGTACTCATATTTAACAATATAGACTGTTGTTCATCATTCAGCGGTGTGGACTTTAGCGTGTCGATTAAGCCTATGGTTGCGTTTAGCGGCGTTCTTAACTCATGACTCATCATTGCTAAGAATTCAGATTTGGCTTTGTTGGCTCTTTCTGCGTCTTTTCTTGCTGCTACGAGTTCTGCTGTACGTTCTCGGACTGTCGCTTCAAGTTTTTCTTTGTTTTCAATATCGAAAACAGCACGCTCAATCAGCGGTCGAAATCGGTTTAGAGTGGCTTTGGTTTCAATACTAAAGTGTTTGGTATTGGAATGGATAAAGATGATAACGGATTGTGTTAGCCCGCTATCAATACCAGTAATCAGTACGGAGTTAATTTGGTCTAGGATAATGGGATGCAAAGTGCTGAATTCACCCAGAGATTTGGGTTCAAAAAGAATGGCACATTCTCCATTAATGACTCGCGATAGCTTGCCACAATCTGTCCAATTCATTTGTTCGAATACTTTGTTATTGGTTAACAGGGTTTTGAAACTACCTTCATTCCCTACTCTTGATACCACAATAAAATCATCAAACTTTATGTATTTTTTGAGTGCGAATTCGAGACTAGAAAATATTTCAGATATGTTACTCGCCTTACTGATCGCAGAGATAGTCGATAGGATCACCCTATTCTCTTCAGCTAATTTACGTTCACGGACCTTTAGTTTTTGGAGTTCAATACGAGCTTCTTGCAGCGCTTCCTGGTCTTCAGTATCCATTACTTTTTCAGCCTATAAAACGTTGCAGACGATACCATCAAATTTCCGTGCGCATTCTCACCACCAGAGAGTCTGCCTTGCTCACCAAACGTAAATGGACATATGTATGGAAGCCCACCAAGTGCGTGATTGATTTGGTCACAAACCTCATCCATATCTTGTTTTAGGTGCAGCATTGGTCCTGCACAGAATATGTTGATCGCCCCTAATTTTTCTTCAAGATCCATATCATTATAGTAAGACGAATGAATGATGTTAGCGGCACGGCTGATAAGTTGTTGCTTAGAGCCTTGCATCAAATAGATGGTGTCACCTTCATTGATATCAGTGAACAACTCGATACCGTTACACTCAGTTTCTCTGATCGAATGCGACAACTTGAAATATGGGTAGTCGTAAGAAGAACCGACCTTTCGACCTAATGGATAAACTGTCGACTTTTCAAAAATATACCCATCATCACTGCCACCTAAATGAAAATTAGTCCATTCATTATAAACGGTGGTCGCAGGCCTATGGTCGATCTCTAACAATATTCGATTTCTTACTTTGGTGACGGTGCCTGAATACTGAGTGGGTGTATGACCGGCGCTAAAAGATGAATAGATGGATTGTGACGCAAAAAACACCGTTAAAGAGACGCCATTAATAGCAAGAGCTTCTTCGGTAAAGATACTCCAATTTCCAGACACTTGATTGTCTGCTGCGCTTCCACCAATAATCGGCACCTCTGTGCCAAATTTGTTATCGATGGCCGCCATCACCTTCTCTTCATTTCCTGGGGTGGAATGGAGCAAGATAAGATCGGGTATTTCACCTTCTCGGTTGGCGTTCTTTAATGCTTTATCGATGGCGCTGAATGTACTACGGTCTATGGAATCGCCAAAGTGACTGATGCCGGTACCGTAGGCATTGATCCCGGAATCATAGATGATGAGTATCCCAATCACAGGGCCTGAATGGAACCCTGTTTCGGTCATAATACCGTGACAAGTGGTGCAGCCATGTATTGGTGTATTCGGGAGCGCATCTACCAAATATCTCTGCACAGCAAGTGTGGAGTACTCTTCGGTGCAGTAGCAGATAAGACAGGCAATATCGTCAGGGTTTGCCACCCCACTGAGCAGCTCATCTACTGCGATTTTATCGTCTAGGGAATAAGAGACTTTTGATAGAAATTTCATAGATCTCGGAAGATTTTATTAATGCTCTCTTTATAACACTTTTATACAATCTATTTCACTGACTTAGTACATATTTCTATCAAAAGAATTGAGGCGAGACTAACTTGTTACTGTGTTATTCCTTAGAAAGGTTTACAGAAAGTGTAGCTATCTGTTGTGGAAATGTAACCGTTATTGAGGAGTTCTGAGCGTTCGTTCGTAACAGCCAAATTGATGCCCCTTTTTCTTCTAGAGTTCCGCTCTCATTATAGTTAATGATAAATTTACCAGTTTTAGATGTTTCGATCGAATACCCTAGGTTATCACCTGAAATTAAAACATTATGTTTATCAATAGTAATTTGGCAAGGTTTAGAAATTATACAGTTTACTGTTTCGTTATTGTCGTATGTCACTGTTCTCCAAGTAAATGCAGCTATTAAAATAACCAACATGACGATAATTTGAACAAGCCTGCCTTTTGTTAGCTTTTGTGCCGCCATTATAATCTTTACTCCTTGTTACAAAGTTCAAAGTTTTTAAATAAAAATCCAATTCCAGACCAAGCGTAAGGTTACTACTCTGTCATTGATTTGTTAATTCAAGTATAGTGTCACGTTGAAAATGCCACTTTTTTTTAAAATCAGCAAGTGGAAATAAAGCTCTGAATAGGCTGAATTTCCTTTTCTAATTTGGGTGGCATTACGACGTGAGTCGTGTTGGAAGTAAAGTGTAGTAAATAAGAAATTGGAAGCATGCAAATGAGCCAAGAAAAGCAGCTTGAACAAAACTACAACTATACGGTCGTCCGTCAATTTACCCTCGTTACAATTTTGTGGGGTATTGTCGGTATGGGCGTTGGTGTTTTGATTGCCGCTCAATTAGTTTGGCCACAGCTAAACTTTGATACGCCGTGGCTGACGTACAGTCGTTTACGTCCCCTGCATACTAATGCGGTTATTTTTGCGTTCGGTACAAGTGCGCTGTTTGCAACATCATATTATGTTGTGCAACGTACCTGTCAGACGCGTCTCTTTGGTGGCCCTCTCGTAGCCTTTACCTTTTGGGGTTGGCAAGCGATTATCCTGTCCGCTGCAATTACTTTACCGTTAGGTTTAACCTCTGGTAAAGAATACGCAGAACTTGAATGGCCAATCGATATTGCTATTACGCTTGTGTGGGTAGCTTATGCGGTCGTGTTCTTCGGAACCATGATTAAACGTAAGACATCGCACATTTATGTAGCTAACTGGTTCTTCGGAGCCTTCATCATCACGGTTGCCGTGTTGCACATCGTTAACAGCCTGGCTGTTCCTGTATCTGCGTTTAAATCGTACTCGATTTATTCCGGAGCGATCGATGCAATGGTGCAATGGTGGTACGGACACAATGCGGTAGGCTTCCTATTGACAGCTGGTTTCCTAGGTATGATGTATTACTTCGTTCCTAAACAAGCTGGTCGCCCTGTTTACTCTTACCGTTTGTCGATTGTTCACTTCTGGGCTCTTGTGTCTCTGTATATTTGGGCTGGTCCTCACCACCTACACTACACAGCACTTCCAGACTGGACTCAGTCTCTAGGTATGGTTATGTCTTTGGTTCTGTTTGCTCCATCTTGGGGTGGCATGATCAACGGTATTATGACTCTATCTGGTGCGTGGCATAAGCTACGCTACGACCCTATCCTACGTTTCCTAATCGTTTCTCTATCATTCTACGGCATGTCGACTTTCGAAGGCCCAATGATGGCAATCAAAACGGTTAACGCACTATCTCACTACACGGACTGGACTATCGGTCACGTTCACTCTGGTGCGCTAGGTTGGGTAGCGATGGTTTCTATCGGTTCGGTTTACCACTTAGTTCCTAAACTATTTGGTCAAGAGCGTATGTACTCTGTATCTCTAATCAATGTTCACTTCTGGTTAGCAACGATTGGTACGGTTTTCTACATTGTTGCAATGTGGATCTCTGGTGTGATGCAAGGTCTTATGTGGCGTGCAGTTAACTCTGACGGTACATTAACTTACAGCTTCGTTGAATCTGTAGAAGCATCTTACCCGTTCTACTTTGTACGCTTCTTAGGGGGCTTCATCTTCCTATCTGGTATGTTCTTAATGGCATACAACACGTACAAAACTGTTTCTGCACCTAAAGATAGCCTTAAAGCTATCCCTCAACCGGCTTAAGGAGATTTAGAATGAGCTCAAATTCAAATAATCGCCATGAGTTGGTAGAGAAGAACGTTGGCCTACTGGCGATCTTGATCGTTATTGCTATCAGTTTTGGTGCTTTAGTAGAAATTACCCCTCTTATTTTCCAAAAGCAGACGACTGAACCTGTAGAAAACCTACGCGTCTACTCTGCTCTGGAAATGGAAGGTCGTGATATTTATATCCGCGAAGGTTGTAACGTATGTCACAGCCAAATGATTCGTCCTTTCCGCTCTGAAACTGAACGTTACGGTCACTACTCTGTAGCGGGCGAAAGCGTTTGGGAACACCCATTCCTATGGGGTTCTAAGCGTACTGGTCCAGATCTAGCGCGTGTTGGTGATCGTTACTCTGATGAGTGGCACCGTGTTCATCTTATCGACCCTCGTGAACTTGTTCCTGAATCAAACATGCCTGGTTTCCCATGGCTTGCTGATAATGTACTTGATGGCAAATTGACTCAACAGAAGCTTGAACTCTTCCGTAATCAATTTGGTGTTCCTTACACAGACGAACAAATTGCTAACGCTAAACAAGATGTTGAAGGAAAAACAGAGATGGATGCAATCATCGCTTACCTTCAATCGCTTGGCCACGCAATGAAATAAGGAATAATTATGGACATTATTACATTTCAAAGTGTTTGGACTGTTACTGTTTTTGCTTGCTTCATCGGCATCGTTTGGTGGGCATACGGCAAGAATCGTAAATCACGTTTCGACGAAGATGCGAACCTAGTGTTTGCAGACGACGAGCCGGCAACAAGTTCTAAAAATCAAGGAGTGACAAAGTAATGAGTACATTCTGGAGTATCTGGGTTAGTGCGATTACGATTGGTACCCTAATTGGTTGTGCTGTCTTGCTTCGTTGGTGTTTTAAAGATCGAACTGGCGTAGAAGAAGGTCATGATATGGGCCATGAATACGATGGTATTCGTGAGCTTAATAACCCACTACCAAAATGGTGGACATACCTTTTCATCAGTACGATTGTGTTTGCAGCGGTTTACCTTGCTCTTTACCCTGGCCTTGGCAATTTTAAAGGTCTACTAGGGTGGACAAGTTCAAACCAAGAAGTTCGTAGTATTGAAGAGTCTCGCTCTTCGATTGCTGCGGCTCAAGCGAACAAGCAGTTAGACGAGTACGCGAAAGAGCTTGATGACGCCAACACCTATTTTGGTGAAGCATTCAAAAAGCTAGCTCACGACGAAAATGGTTTACGTTCTGTCCCTGACATTGCATCAGATGCTGACGCAATTAAAGTGGGCCAACGTTTATTCTTGCAAAACTGTTCTCAGTGTCACGGCTCTGATGCTCGTGGTCAAAAAGGTTTTCCTAACCTAACTGATGACGCATGGCTATATGGTGGTGAACCACAAGCTATCGTGACAACAATCATGCATGGTCGTGTTGGCCAAATGCCTGGCTGGAAAGATGCACTTGGTGAGCAAGGCGTTAAAGAAGTGGTTAGCTACACGCTTAGCCTTTCTGGACGTAGTGTGAATGCTCGTGAAGCTGAAGCTGGTAAAGCACGCTTTGTTGTATGTGCTGCATGTCACGGTACAGATGGTAAGGGTAACCCTGCTGTAGGTGCACCTGACCTGACCGACCGCGACTGGTTGTTTGGCGACTCTCGCGCTGCTGTGACGGAAACAGTAATGTACGGACGCTCTGGCGTTATGCCTGCTTGGAAAGACATTCTAGGCGAGGATAAAGTACAACTGATTTCATCATACGTGTGGAGCTTAAGCAACTCGGATAATAAGTAACATTTCAATAACAGCCTCTTTCTAAGAGGCTGTCTTTCCTTTATTTTATAACCCCTTCTTTTTATTCTTTTTTGAGATCTTTTTTATGGTAAAGCCTTGGTATAAACAGTTTTGGCCGTGGTTCTTAATCGCGTTGCCAGCGACAGTAGTTATTTGGACCATCATGACGGTTATTGTGTTCACACAGAACTCTGTAGACCTAGTGACTGAGGATTACTATAAAAAAGGAAAAGGCATTAATGTCGACATTTCAAAAGTAAATATTGCAAAGGAACTCGGCCTTTCAGCTTCAGTTAACGAGAAAGGTAACTCAGTTATCATTACTCTTGAGAAAGGTAAACTCGATCACTTCCCTGCGATTAACGCAATGTTTGTTCACAGAACACTGCCTGACCGCGATTTTACTCAACTACTGACAGCGGATGCGAAAGGCAACTACACCATGACTTTGGATCACGAAATGCAAGGACCATGGTTTATTGAGCTTTCTCCGCATGATTCTGAATGGTTAGTGCAAGGTCGCATGAACTTCCCTATTGATACTCCTACTCAACTAACGAATTAAAGCTTATGTGTGAATCCTGTTATCACTGCGGTGAAGATGTACCAGCGGAAACGGATTTTAAAGTAGAAATTTTAGGATCGGTTCGTCCGATGTGTTGTCCGGGTTGCGAAACCGTAGCCCAGACAATCATAGATAGCGGTTTGGTCTCTTATTACCAATACCGTACTGCTCCGGCTGAAAAAGCCGATCTGGTGCCAGAGCAACTTCTGGCTCTCAGTCACTATGACAATGAAGATGTTCAATTGGAGTTCGTCCGTAACTCCGAAAACATCTCTGAGGTGACATTGTCACTAGATGGTGTCTCTTGTGCGGCTTGTGCTTGGCTTATTGAGAAGCAAGTTTCTTCAAAGCTTGGCGTTGTGAGTATTCGTGTTAATACCACGACTAACCGTGCCCTGCTTAGCTGGGACAACACTCAGGCCAAACTGAGCGAGTTGCTATCCGCGATTCATAGGTTGGGCTACAAAGCCGCACCATTCGAGGCTGACCAACAAGAAGCTGCTTATCATCGTTCGATGAAAAACTACCTTTATCGTCTTGGTGTCGCGGGTTTAGCGACCATGCAAGTTATGATGCTAGCCGTGGCGCTTTATCTCGAAGTTTTTGGCAGCCTTGAGCCGCAATTCAAAAGCTACTTTCGTTGGGTGAGTTTGATCTTCGCAACGCCTGTACTGCTCTACTCTGCATTACCGTTCTATATTAACGCTTGGCGTAGTATTAAAGGCCTAACCTTGGGCATGGATGTTCCTGTGTCGATCGCTCTATTGTTTGCCTATGTTGCGAGTTTAGTGGCAACGGTGACAGAGCAAGGCGAAGTGTTCTTTGAATCTATCTCGATGTTCACCTTCTTCTTGTTGCTTGGTCGTTTCCTTGAGATGCGCGCGCGTCGTAAAGCAGCAGCCGCGAGTGGTAACCTGCTTAAGTTGGTTCCTGCGATGGCGACAACTTTAGACGGTGAGCAAGTTCCGGTAAAAACCTTGAAGGTTGGCGATCAGATTCGGGTTCTACCCGGTGAGCATATCCCTGCGGATGGTAAAGTACTGTCTGGTAGAGTTCATATTGATGAATCGATGCTGACTGGCGAATCGATTCATGTGGTTAAGAATGAAGGCGATACCGTCTTTGCTGGTACATTGAATGGTGATGAATCGTTTGAATTGGAAGTGATGACGTCTAAAGCGGATTCCGTGATTTCCAATATCGTTCGCCTTCAGGATGAAGCGCAACTGTCTAAGCCTCGCATCGCAGAGATTGCCGATGTGGTTGCTCGATACTTTGTTGCTGTGATTCTGGTTATCTCGTTCGGCACTTGGTTTTACTGGCACCAAACACGTCCAGAAGATGCTTTCTGGATTATGCTCTCGGTACTTGTTGCGACATGTCCTTGTGCTCTATCGCTTGCAACACCGACAGCCATCACCTGCTCAACTTCTCGTATGGGTAATTTCGGTATCTTGCTGCGCAAAGGCCATGTGTTTGAAACTTTGTGCAAAGTGAATCACTTGATCATAGATAAAACAGGCACGTTGACCGAGGGTGATATTCGTATCAGCCAAGTTGAAACCTTCGCAGAACTTGATAAAGACACCTGTTTGAAAGTAGCGGCGAGCCTAGAGCAACATGCTAACCACCCTATCGCGAAAGCGTTCAAGACTCATCTTTCTGATGATATCGAAGTAGAGTCTGTCAATAACGTAATTGGCTCTGGTATCACTGGTGAGTGGAATGGACAAGAAGTCGCTATCGGCAGCAGTGAATTCATTCTTGGTGATGCACAAACATCGGAAAGCAATGGTATTTACTTGTCGATGTCTGGTCGACATACCGCAACATTCACTTATGAAGACCCGATTCGTAAAGAAAGTATTGAGTTCATTAAGCAATTCAAAGAAGCGGGAATCAAAACCACGCTGCTGACTGGCGATTCTTTGATTAACGCGAAACCTGTTGCTGAAGAGATCGGCATTACTGACATTGTTGCTAACGCGAAGCCGGAAGATAAACTGGCTTATTTAAACTCTAGAGACGCTAGTGACATCACCATGATGGTTGGTGACGGTATTAACGATGCGCCTATTCTGGCGGGTGCTCACCTTTCTGTCGCAATGGGCGGCGGTACCGACGTGGCGAAAGCCTCAGCGGATATGGTGTTATTGGGTGACAAACTCGATAGATTACTTAAATCACGAACATTAGCGCTTAAAACGCGTAAGATAATCCGTGAAAACTTAGCGTGGTCGTTGGGGTATAACTTACTTATTCTTCCATTGGCTGTTGCTGGTTTGGTTGCTCCATACATTGCCGTTGTTGGCATGTCTGCTAGCTCTATTATTGTTGTGTCTAACTCGTTAAGGCTTTTAAAAGAGCAAGGTAAATAATGGAAAGTTTATACATACTTATTCCAATTGCGATCGTACTTGTGTGCATCGCTGTCGGTATATTTCTGTGGGCAGTTAAGAGTGAGCAGTTTGAAGACCTTGAGCGTCAAGGCCACAACATTCTGTTTGATGAAGACACTAATGCTCTTCACCATTCTGATAGTAAACCTGTTAAGAACGAGAAAGCTAACGTAGAAAGCCAAACTAACTTAGACAAAAAGAACGATGACGCCTGATTGGATCGGAGCCTTTGTTGTTGGGTTGATCGGCGCAGGTCACTGCATGGGAATGTGTGGTGGCATTGCGTCGCTTCTTTCAATTGGAAACAGTAAACCTTCCCCTGTCATTCCCCTGCTTTATAACCTAGGACGCTTGCTAAGCTATGCCGTGATTGGCGGTGTGATTGGCGGTGCAATTTCTTCTATAGGTCAGCTAAGCGATTTTAACGCTCTGCTAGGTTGGCTGCGATTATTTGCTGCTGGCTTTATGATCGTCTTAGGTTTGTATATTGGCAAATGGTGGTTCGGCTTGTTGTTTTTTGAAAAAGTCGGACAAAAACTATGGCGCTATATCTCTCCTGTCGGTAAATCATTTCTACCATTGAAGCATCCTAGTCACGCTCTACCATTTGGTTTCATTTGGGGGTGGTTACCATGTGGCCTTGTTTATTCTATGCTTACATGGGCGGCCGTATCAGGAAGTTGGTATAACGGAGCGGGTATCATGCTTGCTTTCGGTTTAGGAACCCTCCCTGCGATGCTCACGGTTGGAATGGGGGCAAATTTCCTCAAAAAACTGCAACAAGCTGACTTATTTCGTCAGTTTGGTGCAATTTTAATCCTCATTTACGGCTTCTATACCGGTTATATGGCGCTACAGCTTATCATTTATACCGTATAGCGGCGTCTTTAATCCGGTTTTTTTACTACCCTTTAGGATTAAGGAATGCTAAAATATTGACGTATATCAAATAGTGAAAGATTGTTATGATTTCTGAAAAGCCTGTGACGAAACGTGTTCAGTCTGGTGGCTGTGCGATCCATTGCCAGGATTGTAGTATTAGCCAGCTCTGTATTCCGTTTACTTTGAATGAATCTGAACTCGATCAACTTGATCAGATCATTGAGAGAAAAAAGCCTATTCAAAAAGGCCAAGAGTTATTTAAAGCCGGTGACGAGCTTAAATCTCTATACGCTATTCGCTCTGGAACGATCAAGAGCTACACGATTACCGAGCAAGGTGATGAGCAGATTACTGCATTCCACCTAGCGGGCGATCTTGTTGGCTTCGATGCGATTACTGGTGACATGCACCCTAGTTTCGCACAAGCGTTAGAAACTTCTATGGTCTGTGAAATTCCATACGAAATTCTAGACGACCTATCAGGCAAAATGCCTAAATTGCGTCAGCAAATTATGCGTCTGATGAGTAATGAGATTAAAGGTGACCAAGAAATGATTCTGCTTCTTTCTAAGAAGAACGCGGAAGAGCGTCTTGCTGCATTCCTTTACAACCTTTCTACTCGTTTCTCTCAACGTGGCTTCAGCCCACGTGAGTTCCGCCTAACGATGACTCGTGGCGATATTGGTAACTACCTTGGTTTGACTGTTGAAACAATTAGCCGTCTTTTAGGTCGCTTCCAAAAAGCAGACATCTTGAGCGTTAAAGGCAAATATATCACTATCGAAGATCACGATGCGTTGATGGAACTTGCTGGCGTTTCAAAAGAATAGTCTAGATATCAATGATGTAGTTCAATAATGAGCTACATCATGTTTCTCTCTTAAAACCTCTTATATTTCTCTTATTCTCTCCATAACTACGCTACATTATTTATATGTTCGGTCTGAAAAGTAGGCTTAGTTATGAGTATCTATAACAAAATTTTAGTTGTCGCAGACATTAATCACGATGAGCAACCTGCTCTAGTTCGTGCTATCCAACTTGCCAAGAAAAGCACATCAACAAGCCACATCACTTTCTTTTTATCGATCTACGATTTCTCGTATGACATGACATCTATGCTCTCTGTCGATGAAAGAGACGCAATGCGTAAAGGCGTAATTCATCAACGTGAAATTTGGATGAATAAAGTGGCGGCTCCTTACCTTGATGATTCTATTGAATTTAACGTGCAAGTGGTTTGGCATAACCGCCCGTATGAAGCGATCATTGCAGAGGTTTACAGTGGCGAGCATGACATTCTAATCAAAGGTACGCGTAAGCACGATACCTTAGAATCTGTCATCTTTACTCCTACCGACTGGCACTTATTGAGAAAATGCCCTAGCCCAGTGCTATTGGTTAAAAATGATTTCTGGCCAGAACACGCGAAGATTTACGCTTCAGTTCATGTAGGCTCTGAAACCGAAGCTCACTTAGAGCTCAATGATACGATGGTCGACAGGTTACTTGAAATCACAGGTCGTTTAGATGCTGAGCCGCTATTGGTAAACGCCTACCCAGTGACACCTGCTAATATCACAATCGAGCTGCCAGAGTTTGACCCAACCTCTTATACTGACGCGGTTCGTGGTCATCACTTAACAGCGATGAAAGCGTTGCGCCAGAAACACGGTATGAGGGAAGAGCAAACTGTTGTTGAGCAAGGCTTGCCAGAAGATGTTATTCCTCGTGTCGCGTCTGAAAACAACGCTGCTATGGTGATTCTAGGTACAACCGGCCGTACTGGATTATCTGCCGTGTTTATTGGTAATACTGCGGAACATGTAATCGACAAGATTAACTGTGACGTACTTGCTCTTAAACCGTCGGGTTACGTCAGTCCACTTGATCCCAATTTGTCTATAGGTTAATACCTTATAGCTGATTTAAAATCATAAAAAAACGCCTCAAGCACTGCTTGAGGCGTTTTTATTTATCTAGAGCTTCCGCCATTCCAAATACAGAATCGCGAATATCTCGTTATACCAATCACAGTAAGTAAGTGATAATAAATAGCGCAGGAAAAATGCTTGAGAACAAGGCAGAAATTTTCGATAAGTAGTTATTCTACAATCAAAATTTCTAACGATGTTATCGAGTGTTTTAACCAGCTAGGATGAACAATTATTTACTACGATTGGTATTATACGTTAGTCACGTCGATGAACATTGACTCATCGATATTTGATGAGGAAATTTCAGCTTCTTCGAATTCGTAGGCCTTGCGATCTTCACTACGGTCTAGTGGAAGGTTTACGAAATCAAACAGTTCTCGGTCAGCCAGTTGGCTTGGACTTACGTTCTGAATTGACTTGAAGATCTTCTCAACACGACCTGGCGTTTTCTTATCCCAATCAATCAACATTGCTTTAATGTTCTGGCGCTGTAGGTTCTCTTGAGAGCCACACAGGTTACAAGGAATGATTGGGAAATCTAGGTGCTCTGCGTATTGGATTAAGTCCGTTTCACGACAATAAGTCAGTGGACGAATAACAACGTTACGGCCATCATCAGAACGCAATTTTGGCGGCATTGCTTTCAAGCGTGCACCGTGGAACATGTTCAGGAACATCGTCTCAACAATATCGTCTAGGTGGTGGCCAAGAGCAATCTTAGTCGCCCCAATTTTCTCTGCAAACGAGTACAAAGTACCACGACGAAGACGAGAACATAGACCACAAGTTGTTTTACCCTCTGGCACTTTCTCTTTAACTACGGAGTACGTATCTTTATCTACGATGTAGTAAGGAATGTTCAGAGTTTCGAAGTACTCAGGAAGAATATGCTCAGGAAAGCCAGGTTGTTTTTGGTCTAGGTTTACGGCAACAACATCGAATTTGATAGGTGCAGCTTCACGTAAACGTAGCAAAATATCTAGCATCGCAAATGAATCTTTACCGCCACTAATGCATGCCATTACTACGTCATTCTCTTCGATCATGTTGTAGTCAACGATGGCATTTCCAACATTTCGTCTCAGACGTTTCTGAAGCTTGTTGAATTCAAGTGTTTCTTTTTTATTTTCGTTTTGGTTCATTGCGACTCTCACACCGTCGTATTACCGACTGTAGATTGCTAGTGGGACTGTTTTAGGGCGTGGATTATACGGATTTTTATTTGATGTTGAAATAGTAACGGCAGGATTAACAAGCTGAGTATTGGAAAGATTCCGCTTCTTTTGAGCTTTAAGCTCTCTAAACGGTTAGATAAACGCGTCTTAACAAATTCGAGGTTTGTATAGTAGACAAAGAAAAGCAGCCTTCTCTAAAAGACCAGGCTGCTTAAGAACTACTTCCTCAAAGCGTAGGGAGTGCTTTTAGCTAGACTTATTGCGCGGGAATGTACGGTAATACGCGAACCGTTGGCTCTGGTAAAGTGATGCTGTCACTTCCATTGAGCTCTTCTAAGGTGAATTTAACACGGCCTTCTTTAATTGGGATCTGTTTACCGTTAGATAGAGCAATGTTGCCTTCAAGCTTGTCATTGAACTCCAACGTTAACCCTTGGATATCAGGTGTGAACCAGCTAGAGAACATGCCGCTGACGTCTTCTAGCATTGCCTGCATCTGTGGTAACAGGCTTTCTAGCTGTGCAACTTCAACATCGCCAGCTAAAGGCTCTTGAGTCATTACAACGAGCGAATATGCACACTCTTGCTCTTGGGTTTGTACAAAGATAAGAGGATTTGCTGAGCGCAGGTTTTGATCTACAGGTAGAAGCAGCTCATTCGCAGGAGATACTTTTAGCTCTTCGTAGTGCTCTTCTTTCTCCATCCAAGCTTTGCTGATGTGACAGGTTTTCTGTGCTTGTTGGTCAACAAAGAACACCGCAACTTTGACATCATCGTGCCCTTCTTTGGTGTTGTTTTTCAGCTGAGTATAGAGTTTAGAATACGTGAACATGTATTCTTGCGCCGAAGCTGGAAGAGAAACCCCAAAACTTAAAGTGGCTAATAAAGCGATAGCTGTCTTTTTCATTATTATAATCTTGTTGAAGTTGAGCGTTTATAAATAGAAAGAGCAGCCAATGAGCTGCTCTTTTGCGATATTGCTTGGTGTCAAATTGACTAAAGAAGTCAATCAAACGGATATCCAAATGAGTTACTTTTCCCAGTATACCTTGTTGTGACGGATCATAGCTTGTAAATCAGTCACATAGTCTGAACCTCGCTCAGAATATTTTAACAAGCCATTGGTCAATTCGGTCGCCGTTTCTTTGGTTAACAGATCATTACCATTTGCTGCCAGTTGCGCACGAATGGCTCTTAAATCTGCATAGGCACGGTTACGATTAAGGTTCATGAAGTAACGGTGTACGGATTCTTGGCTTGAAGAAAATGTTGCTACTTCATGCGAGCTGCCTTCGTTACGTTGTAGCGGAACAAGGCCACAACCTTTGCTGTAACACCAATGTCCGAAATAGTTGTTTGCTTTGGTGGCGAAACGTGATGTCCCCCAAGCCGATTCATTGGCAGCCTGTGTTAATACAAGCGCCTCTGGCAGTACGTTTACGCGACTAAGCATTTCCGTAAGCCAAGCTTGATCTAATCCTGAAGATGGCACTGGCAAGCTGTATAACTTCCCTAGCCTTTTCGCATACGACATGTCTTCTGAATCAATATTCGTAATACCTGATTCAGAGATCTTGGTTAAAAACGCACGCTCTTTGGTGATACGTTTGTTTTCAATCTTGATGCTTGGGCGTAGGAACGAGAAAAACGCGTCTTTTTTCTCGTTTACATCCTTAATAGCAGCAAAATTTGGTGCGCTTGAAGCAACAGTTAAGTCATCAAATTGGTCTGCTGAATTAGAGCTTTGTTCTGTCGTACGTCGCCGTTCTTCTTCTTGGTAAAGGTAAGGGCCAATCAGTGAAATAGAACCCACGATTGCTAGTGTTGTTACTTTGAGCGCAAGAGATTTACTCGCGCTGCCTTTGTCGTTATTACGCATCGAAGACCTGCGGGTTTTTGTTCTTGTTACCATGGCTACTGTTGTTGCCGTTATTGCCGTTATTGTTACCGCCATCGCCATCGCCATCGCCATCGTCATCGCTCATTGGGCGGTCTGATGCAATTATCTTCAGCTTGATGCCAAACATTTCACGGTAAACGATACCTTTCACGTGGAAGAAGAATGGAAGAACGAAGATCAAGCCAATGCCGTATATCATCGCAGCAACGATGAACATCAGCATAACCATTAGGTATATAGACGCGACTACGAAGATCTTCTTATTTACTGCTCTTAGAGAAAGTAACAGCGATTGCATCGGTGGAACTTTTTTATCACAAATCAGCAGAATTGAGTTGCTGAACGCAAGTGAGAAGTAGATAGACAGAAATGGCAGAATCATACCAGCGATGCCTTGAAGCATTAGGCTGAACAAAGTCACTAGAATAACGGGGATCGTAAACTGCAAACCTTTGCCTATGTGGCGCACTTTAGTTTGAAGACCTGCAGCGTGGCTCATTGCCATTAAACAGATGCCGGCATAGATGGGTGCACTGACGACTTCATAGCTAAAATTCGCAATGAAAATCGATTCAACGATCTGGGGTGTAAAGGCCTCAGGGTCGATTACCGTATCTAAGATCACTGCTGGGTCACCAAGTTGCAGCTTTAGTGCGATATAAAAGATAGCCAATTGTACGAACATCAGCGCAACAATCGCAGGGGAAAACGAAAGAAAGTGACTTATCGTATGTTTCCAAGCCTCTTGGAATACAGCCGTTGCTTTGAGCTCATAATCGCCGGAAAGTGCACGGTCGATACTACCGCCCAAATTAAAATCTTTTTCGATGTCGTTGTTCATATTGATACCTAGGTGCGCCAACTAAACGAAGGCACCTAACTTATTGATAAAAAATTACCTTCATTATACCCATATGTCGGATGCAAACTAAAATATGAATCTGTAACAAGGCTTGCTTTTACGTCTTAATGGTTAATAATTAGACACTTGTTAGGGTGTGAACCCAACAAATAACAGTATGGTAAAGGATGTTTACTTTTACCTGCGAATTTTTTTGTCTTCGAAAGATAAAAAATGCTTTGAATTCACGTTTTTGGTGATTATGATGCGCGCCTTAGAGGTGTATAGCAACAGGTCTCAAATAGAACCAAGGTGGAGAAAAACAGACGTTGAACGCTAAAAAATCAGTAGGGAAGCCAGTAGTACAGCTAACTGGCATCAGTAAAAGTTTCGATGGTAAGGAAGTCATCGGCAATCTGGATTTAAACGTAAATCATGGTGAGTTTCTCACGATTTTAGGCCCATCAGGTTGTGGTAAAACAACCGTGCTAAGAATGATTGCGGGTTTTGAAACGGCGGATAGTGGTGAAATACTATTAGCTGGACAGAACGTAACCCAAGTTCCTGCTGAACAAAGGCATGTAAACACTGTTTTCCAAAGCTATGCCCTATTCCCGCATATGACCGTTTTCGATAATGTGGCATTTGGCTTACGCATGCAGAAAGTTCCAAGCAGCGAGATTGAACCTCGTGTAATGGATGCTTTGAAGATGGTGCGCTTAGAGCAAATGGCACAACGAAAGCCACACCAGCTATCTGGCGGCCAACAGCAACGTATCGCAATCGCTCGTGCTGTCGTTAATAAGCCTAAAGTTCTCTTGTTGGATGAATCTCTATCTGCTCTGGATTACAAACTACGTAAACAGATGCAAATTGAGCTGAAACAACTGCAACGCCAACTTGGTATCACGTTCATTTTTGTAACGCATGACCAAGAAGAAGCACTCTCTATGTCCGACCGCATTATTGTTATGCGTGATGGCGTGATTGAACAAGACGGAACACCAAGAGAGATCTACGAAGAGCCTAAGAACCTATTCGTAGCGCGTTTCATTGGTGAAATTAACGTATTCGAGGCGACAGCTAAATCTCGTCAAGATGAAAAGCGCATTGTTGCGACAATCGAAGGTGAAGAGTCCATTATCTATCACGATAAAGACGTAACACCGGGTCAAAAACTGCAAGTATTGCTTCGCCCTGAAGATCTTCGTATCGAAGAAATCAAAGAATCTGAGCAACGCGGTATTGTTGGTTACATTGTCGAGCGAACCTATAAAGGCATGACATTAGATTCAGTCGTAGAACTTGAGTCGGGTATGCGTGTCATGGTTAGCGAATTCTTCAACGAAGATGACCCTGATGTTGATCACTCACTGGGCCAAAAAGTTGCAGTAACTTGGGTTGAGAGCTGGGAAGTGGTATTAGAAGATGAGCAAGAAGTTTAATTTACAAAACGCAATTGTTGCTTTAATCACAGGTTGGTTAGTGCTGTTCGTGATGATTCCAAACATCATGATCATCGGTACTAGCTTCTTAACTCGTGATGAAGCTAACTTGATTGAGATGACCTTTACTCTCGATAACTATGTGCGTTTGGCTGACCCGCTGTATTTTAAAGTGTTGATGCACTCTTTCTATATGGCAATTGTCGCGACCCTACTTTGTTTAATTATTGGTTACCCGTTCGCTTACATCGTGGCAAAAATGCCGGCGAAGTGGCGTCCTATCATGTTGTTCCTAGTGATTGTCCCATTTTGGACTAACTCTTTGATTCGTACTTACGGATTGAAAATTGTACTGGGCACGCAGGGTGTCTTGAACAAAAGCTTGTTAGCGCTAGATATTATTGATAAACCGTTACGTATCATGTACTCAGAAACCGCAGTAATGATCGGTTTAGTCTACATCCTACTTCCGTTTATGATTCTGCCGCTGTATTCAGCGATTGAAAAACTGGATGATACGTATTTAGAAGCGGCTAAAGATTTAGGTGCGAACAAACTGCAAACGCTATTGAAAGTTGTACTGCCACTAACAATGCCCGGCATTATCGGCGGTTGTTTGTTAGTACTACTGCCTGCGTTAGGTATGTTCTATATCTCTGACCTATTAGGCGGAGCTAAGAATCTATTGATTGGTAACGTGATTAAGAGCCAAGTGCTCAACGCTCGAGACTGGCCGTTTGGTGCAGCAACGAGTATCGCACTGACCATGGCAATGGCTGTGATGCTGTATGCCTACTACCGAGCAGGTAAGCTCTTGAACAAGAAAGTGGAGCTAGACTAATGGGTCGCACAGTTAAGTTCAGCTTTATGGCGCTGGTATACGCCTTTCTATACTTGCCTATAATAGTATTGATTGCTAACTCATTTAATGCCAATAAGTTTGGTATGAAATGGGGTGGCTTCACCACGAAATGGTATGACGCGCTGATTAACAACGACAGCCTAATGCAGGCTGCATGGCACTCGATCAACGTAGCCGTGTTCTCAGCAACAGCCGCCACGATTGTCGGGAGCCTTACAGCAGTAGCCCTATTCCGTTACCAATTTAAAGGTAAAGGCATCGTAAATGGTATGCTGTTCATCGTAATGATGTCACCAGATATCGTAATGGCAATTTCGCTTCTTGCGCTATTCTTGGTAATGGGTGTTCAACTTGGGTTTTTTACCCTACTTGCTGCTCACATTACCTTCTGTCTACCGTTCGTTGTGGTAACGGTTTACAGTCGCTTGAATGGCTTTGATGTGAAGATGTTAGAAGCCGCAAAAGACTTAGGCGCGAGCGAATGGACGATCCTAAAACAGATCATATTACCTCTTGCTAAGCCTGCGGTTGCTGCGGGTTGGTTATTGAGCTTCACTCTGTCTTTGGACGATGTGATCATCAGTTCTTTCGTAACCGGTCCAACGTATGAAATCTTACCACTGAAGATTTACTCAATGGTTAAAGTGGGTATCTCTCCGGAGGTCAATGCCCTAGCAACAGTGATGTTAGTGGTATCGTTAATACTGGTGATCATTTCTCAGTTATTAGCAAGAGAAAAAATCAAGTAAGTCTACTACTCTATACAGAGACAGGCTTGGTAAGAAGTTAAGATACTTCAGTTCAAAAAAGTGTTAATCATAAACAGAATGGTCAATTGCCATTCTGTTTTTCTATCTACTGCCTGAGGGCAACGTTTAGTTTGGAGCTAACGTCAATGAAAAAATGGGCTACTCTATTAGCTGGTAGTGCATGTGCGCTTTCAATGTTATCTGCACCGTCTTTTGCGAAAGATAACAAAGAATTGGTATTCATGAACTGGGGACCTTACATCAACAGTGAGATCCTAGAACAGTTCACCGATGAAACTGGCATCAAAGTGATTTACTCGACTTACGAGTCGAACGAAACCTTGTATGCAAAGCTAAAAACACACAACAAAGGCTATGACTTGGTTGTGCCGTCGACTTACTTCGTATCTAAGATGCGTGACGAAGGTATGCTACAAAAGATCGACAAAACGAAGCTGAACAACTTCAAAAATCTAGATACTAATTACCTAGATAAGCCGTACGATCCAAGTAACGACTACTCTATTCCACACGTAGTTGCGATCACAGGTCTTGCTGTTAACACTGACATGTATGACCCAGAAGATTTTCAAAGCTGGGCTGACTTATGGAAGCCAGAGCTTGAAGGTCAGTTGATGATGATGGATGACACGCGTGAGGTGTTCCATATCGCACTACGTAAGTTAGGTTACTCTGGTAACACAACAGACGAGAAAGAGATCGACGAAGCATACGCAGAGCTGAAAAAGCTGATGCCTAACGTTCTAGTATTTAACTCAGATAACCCTGGCGCGCCATACATGTCTGGTGAAGTTGGCCTTGGTATGCTGTGGAACGGCTCTGCTGCCGCTGCGCAGAACGAAGGTCTACCAATCAAATTAGTTTTCCCTAAAGAAGGCGGTATCGGTTGGGTTGATAACTTTGCTATCAGCTCTGGTGCAACAAACGTAGAAGCGGCTCACAAGATGATCGACTTCTTACTTCGCCCAGAAATCGCAGAGCAGATCTCTCGCGATACTGGCTACCTAACGGCTGTTAAAGCGTCTAACGAGAAGTTCAAAGACAGCCCAGCTCTGTTCCCGTCTCAAGAAGATCTTGACCGTGTCGAATGGCAAGCTGCGGTTGGCGACAAGACAGTGAAGTACGAAGATTACTTCATGAAGCTTAAAGCCGGTCAGTAAGCGAGTTAGTCATCTTGTACTCTGGTGAATAGACGCTAATAAGTCATTCTCTTGCTAAACAAGGCTAGTCAGATAATCAACAAGTTAAAAATAAGAATATCAATCAATAGGCAGCTTAGGCTGCCTATTTTGTTATATCACTGCTATAATCTAGCGCGATTTTTAGAAATCATTTTACTTTGGGTTCACTACCCAGCTCCAAATCAAACAAATGAACGGAACAGTAATGAAAAAAACACTGTATACCGGCGCATTGTGTGCTGCTACTTTACTTTCTACACCCTCTTTCGCAGCTGACCAAGAATTGTATTTTTACAACTGGTCTGAATATATTCCAAATGAAGTACTAGAAGACTTCACCGAAGAGACGGGCATTAAAGTTTATTACTCAACCTATGAGTCTAACGAAAGCATGTACGCTAAGTTAAAAACTCAAGGTACGGGTTACGACTTAGTGGTTCCTTCTACTTACTTCGTTTCTAAGATGCGTAAAGAAGGCATGCTTCAAGAGCTTGATAAAACTAAGCTAAGCCACTTTGCAGATTTGGATCCAAACTACCTAGATAAGCCTTTTGACCCAAGTAACAACTACTCAATCCCATACATTTGGGGTGCGACGGGCATTGGTATCAACTCAGATATGCTAGACAAATCTTCAGTGAAAAACTGGGGCGACCTGTGGGATACACAGTGGGAAGGTCAGCTGATGATGATGGATGACTCTCGTGAGGTTTTCCATATCGCTTTATCTAAACTGGGTTACTCTCCAAACACAACCAACCCAGAAGAAATCAAAGAAGCGTACGAAGAACTTCGTAAGCTGATGCCAAACGTATTGGTATTTAACTCTGATTTCCCAGCGAACCCTTACCTAGCCGGTGAAGTGTCTCTTGGTATGCTTTGGAACGGCTCTGCTTACATGGCTCGCCAAGAAGGCGCGACGATTGACATTATCTGGCCAGAGAAAGGTGCTATCTTCTGGATGGACAGCCTAGCAATTCCTTCAGGTGCTAAGAACATCGAAGCCGCTCATAAGATGATCGATTTCCTTCTTCGCCCAGAGAACGCAGCGAAAATTGCTCTAGAGATCGGCTACCCGACGCCAGTTAAAACGGCTTACCCTCTTCTTCCAAAAGAATTTGCTGAAGACAAGAACGTTTTCCCACCACAAGCAGTGATGGATAATGGTGTATGGCAAGATGAAGTCGGTGAAGCGAGCGTTATTTATGACGAATACTTCCAGAAACTTAAAGTAGACAACTAACTTGTTAATAAAGCTAAGTTGTTGGTAAGATGTTAAATAAAGCGGCGTAGGCCGCTTTATTTTTATCCAGAATTTATATAGGATAAAACAAACAATACGGAGTGCGATTATATATGCAGGCAAACCCTCTTCTGTTAGTTGTGACTTTTATGCTTTTAGCGTCACTTTTGATGCTTGGCCTGAGTTCATTTATTCATATTGATTCAAACTATGATTTGTTTTTCGAAACAAATACCCTCGTGATCATAATTTACATTTATTATGTTGCGCGTCATTCAATTCGCCCTCATAAAATCCTTCGCTACGGTGCGTTATTACTTATTTTCAACCTGTTTTATGACGTGTCAACCGAGCTTAAATACCTTGATGAGTGGGCCGACCAGAATGAACTTATTGATACCTTCTTGGAAGACGGGTTGTTACAAATAGCATTTTTATTGATCGCTTTTGGAATTACTGAATTGACTGGCAAGATCAAAGAGCAAGGTAAACGGGATGAGCTTACGGGCTTGTACAACCGTAAGAAGCTTGACGCGATCAAACTTGAAAAATTCGAGCTCATTTACTTCGACTTAGACGGCCTAAAAGCGACAAATGACCTTAAAGGTCACAAAGTCGGAGACTTAATGATTGTCCGCTTCTCGCAGGCCCTGAGGCAAACGGCTCTGGAAGATGAAATGGTGTTTAGAGTTGGTGGTGATGAGTTTGTCGCAACCACTCAACTCGGTCGTGGAGGTGAGTTTGTCAGCCAAGTAAGCAACCTACTTCATGGAGAAAACATCAATTTTTCTTACGGTATCGAAGTGACCAGTCGAGATAATTTTAGACAAGCACTTATTGAATCCGATAAGGCGATGTACGAAATGAAAAAAGCCCAGCGCCCAGCTCAAAACTCTTGGTGCGTGTCCTGTCCAAACCTAGAGACACCAAGGCAAACAGACGACTAGATCTTCATCTGAATGAATGTCAGTTTGCCACTAATAGCAAATAACGGTTGGCTGGCAACTATTTCTAAAATCCCACTCTTAAACCGGTTAATAGACTTATTAACCGGTTTAAGCTTCAGGCCGTTAGAGCTCCCTTCTCTGAGTACAATAGCTCACTAACTAGTTTAGGAACTTCGACACTCGCTTTACCGTAGCGTTTCTCTTCAAACTCACTTTCAACCGCACTGGGTTCGAGGTTTATCTCTATAGTATGCGCACCATGCATCTTCGCATCATGAACAAACCCTGCAGCAGGATAAACAACACCTGAAGTTCCGATAGAGATAAACAAGTCCGCTTCTTCTAACGCTGAATAGATGTCGCCCATTCTTAACGGCATTTCCCCGAACCACACAATATGAGGGCGCATTTGCGCGGGAATCTGACAACAGTGACAAAGTTGACCGGTTTCGATGTCATCTTTGTGTTCGATAACTTGATTTGATTCACTGCAACGTGCTTTTAAAAGTTCACCGTGCATGTGGATAATGTTTTTGCTACCGCCTCTCTCGTGCAGATTGTCGATATTCTGAGTGATGATTGTTACTTTGCCATCAAGTTTATCTTCAAGCTCACCTAGCGCCTTGTGGGCTGAATTGGGTTGAATGCTCTCACCTTGTAAACCGTGGCGACGCTTGTTATAGAAGGCTTGAACCAAGTCGGGATCTTTTGCAAACCCTTCAGGGGTCGCGACATCTTCGATTTTATGGTTTTCCCATAGCCCGTCTTGTGCTCGGAATGTTTGAATCCCCGACTCCGCGGAGATGCCGGCGCCAGTAAGAATTACGATATTTCTATATGGGAAATGCATACAACGTCCTTTTAGATATGTCACTTTGTAACAGCTTAGCACTGTTCAAATTCCAACAATAGTTTTAGGGATTAGACCATAGTCTTAGGCAACTGAATTCATTGGCTATTTGTGACATAACTCGCTTGATAGCTGTGACCGTTCTTGCGCAAACTCTGTGTTTTGTTATTCATAGAAACAAAAAAGCGACCGAAGCCGCTTAGTTCTGTTTAACTGTTATGTACTCGATGAGTTTAAAACTCATCGCAGCAACTAGTATTAGTCTTCGTTGATAGAAGAGATCTTATGGATTGAAAGATCCGCACCGTTGAATTCGTCTTCTTCACTTAATCGTAAGCCAGTAAGCTTGCTCAGTACGCCGTAAACAATCAAAGCGCCAATCAGTGCGACTGCAATACCTGCGAGTGTACCAACCACTTGAGAAGCAAAGCTTACACCGCCTAAGCCCCAGAATGTTTGCGAACCGAAAATACCCGCAGCAATGCCGCCCCAAGCGCCACATACGCCGTGTAGAGGCCATACACCCAATACATCATCAATCTGTGTTTTGTTTTGCATGTACGTGAACAGGTAAACAAACAATGCGCCTGCCACGCCGCCAGTTACTAACGCACCTAATGGGTGCATTAAGTCTGAACCCGCACAAATAGCGACGAGACCAGCCAAAGGGCCGTTATGGATAAAGCCTGGGTCATTCTTACCAGCAACAAGCGCCGCAAGGATACCGCCAACCATTGCCATTAGTGAGTTCATCGCCACCAAGCCGCTGATGCCATTGATCGCTTGAGCAGACATCACGTTAAAGCCAAACCAACCCACACATAAGATCCAAGAACCGAGAGCTAGGAAAGGAATGTTCGATGGTGCGAAGTTAGTATGTTTACCCGCGCGGATGCGACCTTTACGCATGCCTAGGAAGTAAACCGCGACTAATGCAATCCAACCGCCGACACCGTGAACCACGACTGAACCCGCGAAGTCATGGAATCCATAGCCAAACTGATCTTCTAACCAGTCTTGGAAGCCAAAATTACCGTTCCAGATGATCCCTTCAAAGAATGGGTAAACAAAGCCTACGGTGAACAGTGTTGCGATGAGTACTGGATAGAAACGAGCACGCTCAGCGATACCACCGGAAACAATCGCTGGAATTGCCGCTGCGAAAGTCATTAGGAAGAAGAATTTAACCAGCTCGTATCCATTACCTTGCGATAGGGTTTCAGCGTCAGCAAAAAAGTGAGCGCCGTAAGCAACCCAGTAACCGATGAAGAAATAAGCGATGGCGGATACACCAAAGTCGGAAAGGATTTTAACCAGCGCGTTGACTTGGTTCTTCTTTCGCACGGTACCGACTTCGAGAAAAGCAAAGCCTGCATGCATCAGGAAGACCATGATTGCGCCAAGTAGTAGGAATAAAGTATCTGAACTTTGGGTAAGGGTTTGTACTGCACTATGAACTTGAGTCACCGTTTCACTCATTAAAGCATTCTCCTTCGCTTTATCTGATTTGCACTGATATCGTGCGATTCAATGTTGTAATTAATTAAAGACTCAACAGTAAACGCAAGATGTGTTCCAAGTGTGAGCAGTAATTCTCGTGCAACAAGCTTCAACTTTAAGCCATTGATTATTAGAGTTTAAATATTTACGTGCACTTTTATGGTTATTAAAAATCGAAAAAACAACCACGACAATTGCACCAAATAAGGGAGTTGCACCATATTGAAGCGGTCAATAAGAAGATTCTGATCCAGAGTCTTAAAAACAAAAAGCCCAGTGAAATTGAATCACTGGGCCTTCTTTAGAGATGTCGTTAACGTGTTAGCGTTACAGGTTTGGTCCTGTCGACGGGTTTTGCGGTAGGTTTTGACTTAAACGCTGCATACCCTGAGACATGCGGATAAACCAAACCACAATCGCCACACCACCGAACAACATGCCCACATATGGAATGTAGTAAGCGATGTCATCGATAATATGGTTTTGATACCAGTAATCGTTCACACCAATTAACACGCCGTTTGAGGTTGCTACCGTGACGATAAGCACAACAAAGAACGTCAGATTCAAGAAGAACGAGCGAATCAAGCCGTAGTAATGGGTATCCACTACTTCGCCGTCTTCGCCTTTATCTAAACGATAGCCCGCGTAGATAATGGCAATCACACCAGAGAGAAGACAAGTAAATGGTGTAAAGCAGCTTAGGATGTAAGCAACCCAAATACCCTTATGAGGTTTGTTCATTCTTATTCACCCCTTCCATTTTCTCTGTTGCTACGTTAGCGCTTTGTTCAACGCCGTTTTTCTCTTGTTCCATCACTTCTTTGTACCAAAGGTCATGGTGTTCTTTAGCCCAGGTTTCATCGACTTCGCCTGTTACCATACCTTCTAGTGCGCCTTCCATACCGAACAAACCAATATAGATGTGGAACACAAAACCACAGATAAGGATCAGAGCAGCAAGCATGTGGACTAGGTTTGAAAGCTCCATATCACGTCGTGTTTGGCCAAAGATTGGGAAATCTAAAACCAAGCCACTGATCGCAGCGACACTACCCATTACAATCAATAGCCAGAACAGCGCTTTTTCACCCGCGTTCGAAAACTCTGCCGATGGATGAGAACCTTTGTGTTTCCCTACCATGCCGCCTAGTTTGATGAACCACTGAATATCGACCATTTTGAAGATCGACTTGCGCCACCACTTGATAAGAACAGCCATCAATAGCACATAGAAAATCGGGCCGATGTAGTTGTGGTATTGCTTCGCCAATAGAACGATAAAGCCCCAAAGGTCAGTTGGAATATACGGCTTCAAAAAGTGCTTGCCGTAAACCAACATCAAACCACTGAACGCGAGCGTTAAGAAAGTAAACGCCATGCTCCAGTGCAACGCACGATCCAGTCGAGACCAACGCTTGATCTTACGGCCAGTTCTTGGCGCACTCAGCATTAATGGGCCAATCACAACGTACATTAGAGTAACGAAAGCAATACTGCCAAAGATAGCGACGGCACCGGCTGGCGACATCCACTTCTCTTTCAATATGTACCACGTTTGCCCGGGCGTACTGATTAACACACCGTGCTCAGCAGATTGAGATGTGGTGTAACCTTCCTCACCGTTTCTTACTTGTCGCCAAAAATCAGCGCCAGCAAGTTGTGTGATTTCTCTTTCAGCAGAGCTCGATTGAGTTTGTGATGAGTTCGTCTCAGATGCATGACTCAAAGGAGACAGCATTGTTAGTGCTGCCAACATCGGCAGCACAACAAGGAAGAGACGCTTAAACATTGTAAGCATATGTCTCTCCTAACTAGCTCTTCATCGCATCGTAAGAAAGGTCGTTGCCGTCTGTCCAACCAGCACCTTTCGCACCGCGTTCTACAACACGCTGACGGAAGATATCAGAGACTTGCTCAGCATCACCTGCAAGCAGCGCTTTTGTTGAACAAAGCGAAGCACACATTGGTAGCTTACCTTCAGCAATACGGTTCGCACCGTACTTCTGACGCTCTTCCACAGAACCAGGTTCTGTTTCAGGGCCGCCAGCACAGAAGGTACATTTGTCCATTTTACCGCGCTCACCAAAGGCTTCCTGTTTAGGGAATTGAGGTGCGCCAAACGGACAAGCAAACAAGCAGTAACCACAACCGATACATAGATCTTTATTGTGAAGTACGATGCCGTCTTCTGTATGTTCAAAACAGTCTGCTGGGCAAACTGCCATACAAGGGGCATCAGTACAGTGCATACATGCGACTGAGATAGAGTTTTCACCCGGTTCACCATCGTTCAGTGTCACAACGCGGCGGCGTTGAATACCCCACTCCAGAGCATCATCATTTTCGTTCTTACATGCAGTGACACAACCGTTACATTCGATACAACGTTTGGTGTCACAAAGAAATTTCATTCTAGCCATTTTAAGACTCCTTACGCTTTACGAATATTACAAAGGGTTACTTTCGTTTCCTGCATCAACGTGACAGGGTCGTAACCATATGTGGTTGCTGTATTGGCAGCTTCGCCAATAACGTAAGGATCAGAGCCTTCTGGGTATTTAGAACGTAAGTCTTCACCTTCAAACTTACCACCGAAGTGGAACGGCAAGAACGCTAAACCCGGTTTAACACGACGAGTAACCATCGCTTTCACCTTGATGCGGCCTTTCTCAGCACCTTCAACCCAAACATCATCGCCATCTTTGAAGCCAATGTCGTTTGCGTCTTTCGGGTTCACTTCAACAAACATCTCTTGTTGTAGTTCCGCTAGCCATGGGTTTGAACGTGTTTCTTCACCACCACCTTCGTACTCAACCAGACGACCAGAAGTCAGAATGATTGGGTATTCAGCAGACTTGTCTTGGTCTTGAATTGATTTGTACAACGTAGGAACACGGAAGATTGCTTCCTTGTCATCCCATGTTGGGTAGTCTGCAACAAGATCACGACGTGGCGTGTAAAGTGGTTCACGGTGCAGTGGTACGCGGTCTGGGAATGTCCAAACAATCGCACGCGCTTTCGCATTACCAAACGGGATACAACCGTGTTTGATAGCCACACGCTGGATACCACCAGAAACGTCAGTCTTCCAGTTCTTACCTTCCGCTGAAGCTTTCTCTTCTGCGGTTAGATCGTCCCACCAACCCAGTTGTTTCAGCAGTTTGTCACTGAATTCTGGGTAACCGTCTTTGATTTCGCTGCCTTTTGAGTAGCTGTCTTCAGCTAATAGACTTTGACCTTCAAATTCGACACCGAAACGAGTACGGAAGTTACCGCCGCCCTCAGCAACCGGTTTAGACGTATCGTAAAGGATATGCGTACCTGGGTGTTTCATCTCTGGGTTGCCCCAGCATGGCCAAGGAAGACCGTAAGTCTCGCCATTCGCTGGGCCGCCTTCTGCAGCAAGCGTTGTTTTGTGGAACGTGTGCCAGTTTTGCTGGTGTTCTTTCAAACGTTCTGGGCTTTGACCTGTATAGCCGATCGTCCACATACCTTTGTTGAATTCACGAGTGATGTCTTCAATCAACGGTTGGTTGTTCTCAACACGGATGTTTTTGAACAGTTGATCAGAGAAACCAAGCTTCTTAGAAAGAAGGTACATGATTTCGTGATCAGGCTTAGATTCGAACAGAGGATCAACAACCTTGTCGCGCCACTGTAGAGAACGGTTTGATGCCGTTACGCTGCCGTAGGTTTCAAATTGAGTGGTTGCTGGAAGCAAGTAAACGCCATCTGTGCGATCGTTCATCACTGCTGCAACTGTTGGATATGGGTCAACGATAACCATCATATCCAGCTTCTGCATCGCCTTCTTCATCTCTGGACCACGAGTCTGAGAGTTCACCGCGTGACCCCAGTAGAACATGGCACGGATGTTTTCGCGCTGACGGATCTTGTCTTTGTCTTCAAGTACGCCATCAACCCAACGAGATACAGGAATACCTGCACTGTTCATTGGTTTTTGACCGCCGTATGCGTTGTCGTCGAAACGTCCTTTCACCCAGTCAAAATCGATGTCCCAAACTTTAGACCAGTGGCGCCAAGAACCTTCAGACAAGCCGTAGTAACCTGGAAGTGTGTCAGACAGTACGCCAAGGTCAGTTGCGCCTTGTACATTATCGTGACCACGGAAGATGTTTGCACCGCCGCCTGATTTACCGATGTTACCTAGCGCAAGCTCAAGTACACAGTAAGCTCGTGTGTTGTTGTTACCCGTCGTGTGTTGAGTACCACCCATACACCAAACGATACAACCTGGACGGTTCTCAGAAAGCAGTTTTGCTGTGTGGTAAACGTCTTCTTCGCTTACGCCTGTTACGCGTTCAACTTCTGCTGGGCTCCACTTCGCGACTTCTTCACGGATCTCGTCCATGCCAAATACACGTTGGCGGATGAATTCTTTGTCTTCCCACTTATTAGCAAAGACATGCCATAGCACACCCCAGATAAACGCAACGTCTGACCCCGGGCGTAGAGAAACATAGTGATCAGATTTCGCAGCCGTACGCGTACGACGAGGATCTGCCACAACGATCTTACAGTTGTTCTTCTCTTTCGCGATTAGGATGTGCTGCATTGCTACTGGGTGAGCTTCTGCAGGGTTTGAACCAATGAACAGCATCGATTTACAGTTGTGCATGTCATTGAACGAGTTTGTCATCGCACCGTAACCCCAAGTGTTTGCAACACCGGCTACTGTGGTTGAGTGACAAATACGCGCTTGGTGGTCAACGTTGTTTGTTCCCCACAAAGACGCCATCTTACGGAATGCGTAAGCTTGCTCGTTACTGTGTTTTGCACTACCTAGGAAGTAAACCGAATCAGGGCCAGACTCTTTACGAAGTTCTAGTGCCTTGTTACCGATCTCTTCAATCGCTTGTTCCCAAGAAAGCTTCTTCCACTTACCGCCTTCCAATTTCATTGGGTACTTAAGACGACGCTCACCGTGGCCGTGTTCACGCAGAGCTGCACCTTTAGCACAGTGTCCACCAGCGTTGAATGGGTGATCGAATGCAGGCTCTTGACCCGTCCAAACACCGTTTTGAACTTCAGCGTAAATACCACAACCCACAGAACAGTGAGAACAGATAGTGCGTTTCACTTCTGTTTTTGCTTCAGGATCGACTGACTTAGCTTGCGCCTTTTTCATCATGCCTGGAGCGAATAGACTTGCGCCTACTACCGCGCCACCAGCTGCTAATGAGGTGTTTTTCATGAAGGCACGTCGAGACACACCCAGTTGATTGGTTTCTTTGCTCACACTATCGGAGCGTTTGACAAGTTTCATCCGTTATCTCCTAAAGTGTGTCGTAGTAATCGCGAATATGTTGCGTTTCACGATAGCCCGTCTTCTTCACGTCTTCTTTCGGCATTTCAACCGTTTCTGAAGCAGTTGCCACTTTCGTTGTACCAGCGACAACGGCACCAGCAACGGCTGCAGTCGTTAAACCTTTGAGTAAGTCTCTACGGCTTGTATCTATTTCTTTGTTATCTTTCATCATTGCTTCCTTACCTTGCGGTAGATCTTTTTGGAGGCTTCATGCCCCTCTATCGATATAATCGCGTACTGCTCGATTACTCGTAATCAGTGACGTTTTTCACATCAATCTTTAATTTGTGTTTACTGCTTTTTGTATTCACGCTGAAACGAACCTGCTCCAACGTTAAGAATGCTTCACATAGCTGTGCTGCTGATTTGTAGAAGTTCGCACTTTCTGCACTTTCAAGCTGACGTGTAAAAGAGTTAAACCAAGGCCCGATATGTTTATTGAAAACGGCTTGTTGTAGCGCGTCTTCTTCATCGGTTAGCATCGCCATTACTTCACAAAGAGCCGCGATATGATCTTCTGGTTCTTTCACTTGATCATCACGTTCAATGCCTAAAAGTTCTAGGTCATGACGAATCTCTGCTAATGGTTTTTCCATCATGGCGCCAGTTCTATGCCAAGAGCCAAATGGAACAATCTCTCCGCGGCCAATGCCAATGAAAAGATTCTGATACTCATCTTCTAGTGCTTCGCGGTTTGATTCGGTTGCGGCTTGTTGAATCGCAATCCAAGCCTTTTGCATCGCACTCTCAGACGCTTCAATGTCTAGCGTCTTGAGAAAGTTGATCACCTCTTCAGAAGGTGCGCTACGAAACAATGCAGAAAGAACCAGATAGATTTCAGTTCTTAGTGTCTGTTCTTGCTTTAATTCTTTTACGAGCTCAGGCTCTTGTGCCTGATCCAAATTAGTATCCAAGGCCAACTCCTAGTATTTCAATTGTTTCAATGGGTCTTGAGCCATTGAATCGAACATGTCCACCACACGACAGTCTTCACACATCGCAATACGATTAATCGCAGTTTCATCTGAAAAATGAGAGTGACCGCGTAACTTGTTCTGTAACATGTCAATCATAGACTGTGGAGCGAATGGCTTATGGCAACGTAAACATTCCGCTGCTTTCTCTTCATGAATCACAACTGCGTGTTGACGTTCTTCTTTCACCCAATTCATACGAGGTGTCAGAGTGAGAACATTCTCAGGGCATGCCTTTTCACACAGACCACATTGAATACAGTCTTGTTCTACAAACTTAAGTGATGGAGAAGCACCGTCGGTATGAAGAGCACGTGTAGGACAAACCGCAACACAACTCATGCATAACGTACAATCTTTGCTTTCACACGAAACCGTGCCGTATGGTGCATTCGAAGGAAGTTCAACGATATTCTCTACAGGAATGCGAGATGAAGACATAGCATCGAGTGCAGTGAATAGACGTTGACGTTTGTTGCCTTGAAGATCGCCAAGTGCAAGGTCGAAAGAATCAACGCACAGTGTTGGAGGCCCTTCACGTAGAGACTCTAAATACAGGATATCGATGGTTTCTTTTGGAACACCGATTTGGTCTAGTAGCTCTTGAGCAATCCCTACTTCGTTATTCAGAACACGAATGATCGTCTCTGGCATAAAACGAGAAGCAGCAAACAGAACCTGAGTTGCGCCATTCACTAGCGCTGCAAACCAAGTATCAATACCAATAGAAGGCAGTTCTTCAACCACGATTGGAATAACGTTATCTGGTAGTGCTTTTAGCGCCATTACATTGTAAGTCTCATGACGAGAGCTACAGATAAGTACGATTGGATCCAGACCGCCCGCATGTTCATAGTTAGCTAGCGTACGTTCAATGAACTTTTGCGTATCGTCAGGATTTGGAAGCGCATAGGTAATCGCTTCTGTAGGACAGCTTGTTGCACAAGTCCCAACGCCCTGACATAGGTAAGGGTTAATCTCGATCTTGTGACCTGTCTTCTCTGAGCCTTCACTTGATAGTGCGCCAGCAGGACAAGCATCAACACAACGCTCACAGCCTTTAACGCCACGTGAACTGTGCGCACAAAGGTCGGTGTCTAAACGGAAGAACTTAGGCTTATCGAACGTGCCCATTAGCGTTGGAATCTCTTCTAACGCTTCAGCCAGTTTTGGATAGCCTCGCCCTACTGGGTAATAACCAGGAACAGGTACTTCTTCTGTCATGCAGCTGTTCAGACATAGGTCTAGAACAACATCGAAACAATCGTGATTAATCGCGATTTTCGCTAGGTTGCTTGATGTGCCTTTACTCTCAATCACGACTTCAAACGTGCCGAGGAAACCCGATACTTGAACCGAATTCGCGAAGTACAGTTCTGGGTTTGTGCCCTTTTCGCCGTCTGTTGACAATAAGGTTAAGCTCGTTAATTGAGGTAATTGCGCCGCAGCACTTTCAATGATCGCAGTTGGACCAATAACAAGTGTATTACCGCCGCTTTCGTAGCTAACAGTAGGTGGAATCAGATTTGTTAACTCTACTGTATTTTCAAATGCATACAGTCTTGCTTTAGCGTTATTTGAAGTTGCTTGTTCTAATAATTGTTTAAGCATTGCTCAGTTCCATCTATGGACATGGATAATCTGTTCAACCTTCATTGTAGTAAGCGATAGAGAACTTGCTGAGTAATCCGTTAACAACTAACTCTTTAGCTAGTGTGCAATTCGTTAGACCATGAACTCGTCTATCTACAAAAAAGTTGATAATAAACGTTATTTAGCAAATGCTATGCCAATTTAATAAGCCTTATATATCAATAATTTAATTCTTTATAGCGTTTATTGTGCGTATAAAAAAACCGCTTGGGACATTTTGTCGCAAGCGGTTCATTGAGTATTTAGTCAAAATGTACCTATTCTTTGTGTGGTATATTTTGTCCCATCTCTTTCAGGTCAGCTTCGTCTGACATTGTAGCGTTATCATCTGATACTGTGTTTTTATACAGTTCTTTTCCGTGTTCGGTTATTTCGGCACTTTTTGACGTTTCAAATTCATTATCAGATACCTCAAGATCGCTTTCAGAATGTTCTAAAACTTCACCTTCAGTCTTATTATCAATGACTTGCTCTTCTTCTGGTGTGGTTTCTTCTTCAGTTTTGTCTTTAACCCAATCTCGCAAGGTTTCCGCAACCCCTTCAGAAAGAGACTTCAAATTGCTGTAATCGTCGTCGTAATCATCTAAACCATCACGAACGTTAAACTCTTCGGATAGAAATAATTTACGCAATGCGGCTTTTTTTACGCTTTCTGAAGCTTCTGATACCAATAATTGAGCAACAGACAAGTCTTCAGTGGCTTCTGGTGCGGGATCTTGAACGTCAGCAACATGAACGTTTTCATTGGTTTCTAAAGCGTCACTCTCTAAAGACTGAGGCGCTGCTGCTTCCATTTCAGGCGAAATCTCAGAAGGTGAAGAATCAGAAGAAGTAAGTTCTGGTGCTTCCAGTGTTTGCTCTACTTCCAAAGGTTCGTCAGTGGATTCATCAAGCTTTCGTTGAGACCAACGGCTAAAGAAGTTAGTTGCCATTTGATCTTCCCGCGCCTTTGCGTTTCTTACGTCTTGTTTCTAATAACTCGCCATGACGACCGATGAACGCTTCCATCCAAGCTTGTGCTGGTAATGGAATGTCGTAGGAAAGTACTTGGTTGTCACCGTCCATGTATTGCCCTGCAACGGTTTGTGAGGCAGTAAGTAACTGAATGACGGGCTTAACATCAGAATCGACATTATCCATTACTAAGAAAAGCTTAGGTTGCTGAGAGCTTAGGTTGAATCGATAGTCTGTACGTTCATCTTTATGTAATTGAAGTAAACAAACGTCTGGGGCGTCATCTTCTGGTGATAGTTCAAACCCCGTCAATTCCCATTGAGTGGTTACCCAGATACCTGTTTTGATCTCTTTCTCTATTCTTTGGACACCTATTGGCCAAGCTGCTTCTGTTTTTTCATATTGTTCTTTGAATTCTTTTATCTCAGACATACTTCACCCAATTGATTTTCTTTGGCCTGAATGTGCTTAGGACATTTTGTACTTAGCTCAATCCTATAAGCGCTATAAAGCAATAAACACGCCAATACACGTTAACTTCAATAGCGCATCTACAATGTTCGTCATCAAGTTGTCACTTAACGGTAGTCGATACACGTAAATTCAGACAACTCCACTCGGTGAACTCTCATATTTTGCGCTATTTTAATCTAATGCTTCATGTTTCCATCAATCCCCGTTATTTTGGAATAAGATTTGCTTTAAGTATGAGTTAAAGAATCGATGAACAAGATCGGCGTTAGACCCTCTTGTTAACTTCTTATCTCTTAAAATCGCTATCTCATTAAGTAGGACGTGACTGTGGTAAAACCAAACATAATAAAAACTAGTGAAAACCCACTTCAAACAATCGAAGTTGAAGTGTTTGATGAATATGGTGAGAAGCTAACCAAACAGATCGCTTGCGAACGCCCTCTTACCGTCATGTTGAACTGGAAAGAGATCGTAACCCTGATGACGCTCGGCTCACGCCCTGAATCTTTAGTCTTGGGTTATTTGAAGAACCAAAGCTTCCTTTCTGACCCTGAAGCGGTTGAATCTATCATCATCGATTGGGAAACCAGCTCTGCAGCGGTCATTACCAATGAAGATACGAGCCAGCTTGAGCAAGCGCTTAAGAAGAAGACGGTGACCTCTGGCTGTGGTCAGGGCACTATGTTTGGTAACGTGATGAAGCAGTTGGAAGATTACCAAGTGCCTCAAACCAAGATTAAGCAATCTGAAATCTATACCGCTCTAGAAGCGCTGACTCATTACAACGACACCTACAAGAAAGCTGGCGCAGTACATGGTTGTGCAGTTTGCAAAGACGACAAGGTTCTATCGTTTGTTGAAGATGTTGGCCGTCACAATGCGGTAGATACGTTGGCTGGTGAGATGTGGCTTAACAAAGAGTCTGGTGAAGATAAGATTTTTTACACTACTGGCCGCCTGACTTCTGAAATGGTCATCAAAGTGGCGCAGATGGGTATTCCTGTTCTGTTATCACGTTCAGGCGTAACGCAAATGGGTTTAGATTTGGCTCAGCAATTTGGTATCACGACCATCGCTCGTGCTAAAGGCCTGCGTTTCCAAGTGTTCACTGGCGCAGAGAAGATTGAATTTGATGTGAAAGGTGAATAATCAGCAGTCGGAAAAAAGCGTAGGTTCGATTGGAGATTCACTAACCGCTTCTAATTGTAAAGTTCTGATGTAAAGAGTTAGTGACCCTTCAAGGATAGATATATAGATACTTAGCTAGATATAAGATACAAAAACGCCGTCATGCTTTTCAGTATGACGGCGTTTTTAATTTTTAATTTTTAATTTTCGGTTTATAGCTTATGCCTGAATTTCCAACGCATTGAGTTGAAAACTAAGGCTAACTTAAAGCTTAGCCGCGTGCTTTCAAGAACTCAGCGTAAGTACCGCGGAAATCGTTGATCTTGCCATCTTTGATTTCAAGGATACGAGTTGCAAGCGAGTCTACGAATACACGGTCGTGAGATACGAAGAACAATGTGCCTTTATAGTTCTCAAGAGCCAAGTTAAGCGCTTCGATAGATTCCATATCCATGTGGTTCGTTGGTTCATCCATAAGCAGGATGTTTGGCTTGTGCATCATGATCTTACCAAGAAGCATACGACCTTGTTCACCACCAGAGATAACCTTTACAGATTTCTTAATGTCATCTTGACCAAACAACATACGACCTAGGAAACCACGAACAACCTGCTCGTCTTCGCCTTCTTGGCGCCATTGGCTCATCCAATCAAACAAGTTCATGTCTGTCTCGAAATCGTGTGCGTGATCTTGAGCGTAGTAACCGATGTTTGAGTTTTCAGACCACTTGTACTCACCAGTACGTGGCTCAAGAGCGCCAGCTAGTGTGTTCAGTAGCGTTGTTTTACCCACACCGTTCTCACCGATGATAGCAACACGCTCACCTACTTCGAAAATACCGTCGAACTTGTTGTATAGGTCTTCTTCAAAACCTTGAGATAGGTTTTCAACCACAAGTGCGTTACGGAATAGCTCTTTAGACTGTTCAAAACGGATGAATGGGTTTTGACGGCTAGACGCTTTAACTTCGTCTAGTTGAATCTTATCGATCTGCTTAGCACGAGACGTTGCTTGCTTCGCTTTAGATGCGTTAGCAGAGAAACGAGATACGAACGTTTGAAGTTCAGCAATTTGTGCTTTCTTCTTCGCGTTGTCAGACAGTAGACGCTCACGAGCTTGAGTCGCAGCTGTCATGTACTCATCATAGTTACCTGGGAATAGACGAAGTTCGCCGTAATCAAGGTCAGCCATGTGTGTACAAACAGAGTTTAGGAAGTGACGGTCGTGCGAAATGATGATCATTGTGCAGTTACGTTGGTTTAGCGTATCTTCCAACCACTTGATGGTGTCCATGTCCAGGTTGTTCGTTGGTTCGTCAAGAAGCATGATATGCGGGTCTGCAAACAGTACTTGAGACAATAGAACACGAAGTTTCCAACCTGGTGCTACTTCGCTCATTAGACCGAAGTGCATAGATTCTTCAATACCTACCGCAAGAAGAAGCTCACCCGCTTTCGCTTCTGCCATGTAACCGTCCATTTCAGCGAACTGAACTTCAAGATCAGCTACCTTCATGCCGTCTTCTTCGCTCATTTCAGGCAAAGAGTAAATGCGGTCACGCTCTTGCTTAATAGCCCAAAGCTCTTTGTGACCCATGATAACCGTGTCGATTACCGTGAATTCTTCGTAAGCAAATTGGTCTTGGTTTAGTTTAGCTACGCGCTCGTTTGGATCGTAGCTTACGTTACCAGCACTTGGCTCAAGTTCACCAGATAGGATCTTCATGAACGTCGATTTACCACAGCCATTCGCGCCGATTAAACCGTAGCGGTTGCCTTCGCCGAACTTAACTGAAATATTTTCGAAAAGTGGCTTAGCGCCGAATTGTTGGGTGATATTTGCTGTGGAGATCAATGCCGTTACCTTTTTAATGTGAAAAACGCCGCAACGTTACTTGTTCGGGGCTTTAACTGCAAGTCTTGATTGCAATTACCCGCTATTAAGTGAGTGATAACCCAACCAAATCATAGTTTGAGCTGACTCACACTTTTGATTTTCTATTTATCGACGAAAAGCCGCTGATTTTCAGGGAAAACAAAATATCAAACGGCGCCCTAAAATGGGAGAGATATAACGTCCCAAATCATGCCGACCATTGAATATATCGTATGCTGATCAGTTACAGTAAAACCAACCCGATCAAAGCAGGCACAGACATAGCCAAGACTAGCCTAATCCCTGACAATTTCATGACAAAATCGATCGAAACAGGAATAAAGTACTCGCCCCCGATACGGGGTTGGATTTCACAAAGTAAGATTATCTAACTATAGTAATCCTAACCTCATAATTCTAAGAGACTTTTATGCGTTCACTATCGCGCTTCTTACTCCTCACTTTAGCCATTCTCTCATGGCCTAGTCATGCCAACTTGGAATATGACTTACAATCTCAGCCGCAGGTATCCGATTCTGCTGTTGAGCTCGATGCTCGAATTGATTCGTTACCCGATCCCCTCTTTATGGAGCCGTCGGACCGACGCCAAGTCAATATCTTGTTAGCTGAAGTTCTGCGAGTTCAAAAGCAGGAAATCAAAATCTTCGAGCAACAGATAAAAGCTTATAGAGATAACAACGACGTCGATCAATGGTTTGAGGTTCAAACCAGTTACGTCACTTTGAATAGCTTAAACGTCAGTAAACAACATCTTCTAGAACAGACGAACTCTGCGAACAAAGAGCGCTTAACCGGTTTTGGCCCTTATGGTGTTACCCAGTTTAAGCAAGAATGGGAATTAACTAAGCTCAATATTGAGTATCTTGCATACTTCCAAATCCGAAGCTTCAAGGCGTTAGTTAACGATATCTTTATTTCGCCCGTGCCTGTGATTGGTGCGTCGTTAAAAGTGTTGTTCATCTATTTCGGTTTAGTGTGGTGGCTTGCTAACAGCACTCGCTTAATTGAGTTGTTTCGAATTAACTTTCTTGAAGCGAAGACGAATCCTCCTTTCTTGGTTCGTGTCATTTGGTACATCAGCCGCGCTGAAAGTGCGATTGCTTGGCTAATTGCCATCACATTGTCATTGAGAGTGCTTTCTAGTATCCCTAGTCTGCAACATTTGATTTTCCTTGAGATCTTCACGTGGTGGATTCTAGGTGGTTCGATTGCCATCAGTTTTATTTTGGAATTTGCCTACCGTTTGGGTCGTACATCCAATCAAGAAGTGATCGCGCTGCGACTATCGACTATCCGTCGTTACGTGTGGAGCTTCATTGTGGCGGGGGTGATTCTGCAAACATCAAGTATTACGCTAGGCAAAGGCACGATTTATAGTTGGATATATAGCGCCCTGTTTTTCTGGTTTGTATTGGTTACGGTTTCAGTGCTCAGGTTATGGAGAGCGAAGGTCTTCGATACACTTCAACACATCTCTGATCGTCCGGTATGGGTTAATTCGGCGGTAAACCGTAAGGATACGTTGTTACTTAATATATTGGCGACAGCCATTGGTATCGTGTGGCTGAGCGTTTACAACTTCCAACACCGCATAATGGCCTTGCTATCTAATTACACGCTGTTTAGCCAAGCTTTGGCGTATCTGTTTAGAATCGAAGTGGCTAAGCAGTCAGATCTTGATAAGAATCAGCAAAACTTGGTTCGAATCAAAGGCGATCAAACGTATGAATACATTCTGCCGGGTAATATAGACAGCACGTTAATTGACTATGCCGGTGACGAGGTTAAGCAACTGTCTCGCTACTTGATGTCAGACAGCCCGGCTATCTGTATTGTTTCAGGCGAGCGTGGTGTGGGCGCGACAACGCTGCTTTATACTTTGCTGCACAAAGTATCTAACGCTGAGCCCGTATATGTAAGCTGCCCTTACGCGGGTTACCAAGAGCTCTTAGCGCACTTAGCCGTGAGCATTGGCTTGGAAGAAGAAGCAACTGAAATTCAAATATTAGCGCACCTTCGTAAGAGCAATACCACTTACCTTATCGCGATTGATAACGCTCAACGACTGGTGAAACCAATGGTCGGTGGCCTGTCTGATTTGATTCGTTTGACCAACCTTCTGCGTCGTTCTAAAAAGAACCACCGTGTCGTGATATCGATCGCCAAATCAAGTTGGCGATTTGTGGATAGAGCGCGTGGTGAGCGTCTGCTGTTTGATTTGGTGTGCTTCCTTCCGCGTTGGACAGAGAAACAAGTGGGTGAACTTCTAAATAGCCGTATCAATACGGCTCTTGAGAAGCCGTTGTCTTTTGATGGCTTAGTGGTCCCTAAGCAATGGGACCAAGATGACATGAGTGAAGAAGAACGTGCACGCCAAGGTTTCTATCGAATTTTGTGGCACTACTCTGATGGCAACCCTACCGTTGCGCTGCGTTTCTTCCGACTCTCTTTGAACCGAAATAAAGAGACAGATCAAGCGGTAGTACGTTTATTCCATGTCCCTGAAGCGCAAGAACTAGAGAATATGCCTAAACCTATGTTGGCTGTACTTCGTTCTATTGTACAACTGGAAATCGCTTCTCCAGAAGTGTTGTCTGAATGTACACAGCTGAGCACGGCAGAGATAACGGGGATTCTGCGTTACTTTGAAAGCCGTGGTTATATTGGTTGGCATGAAGAAAAGGCTCGAATTTCCGAGCACTGGTTCCGCCACATTACTAACGTTCTTGATCGTCAACATCTACTGGTGAAGTAAAATGAAGAAGTTATTTATCCTACTATTTGTTGGCTTGGCAAGTGCTGTCAGTTTCCCGACCTTTGCGACGGAAGAGTTAGCTAACGTAGAAAACATCTCTAAGATAGCGAGCTTGGTGCGATGGAGCGGCGTGTTCTTCTCCATGATCGTTATTGCCGCAATGTGGTTGTTGCTCAAGTTCATCAATTCGTTGGTGACCAGCTTTGGTAGTCAGTTCGTGCAATATCGAATGCTGCTACAAAAACTGCAATCGTTTACTCAGTTCTTTATCTACGTGAGCACCGGTCTTATCGTGTTCATGATGAGCTTTAGAATCAACGACCAAATCTTAGCTTTGATTGGTGGTACGCTCGCCGTGTCGGTCGGCTTTGCGCTTAAAGACTTGGCAGCATCGTTTATCGCCGGCATCACTGTGATGATTGACAGACCCTTTCAGGTTGGTGACCGCGTCACGTTCGAAGGCAACTACGGCGACATCATCACCATTGGTTTACGTTCGGTACGAATGAGAACCCTGAACGATGACATCATTACCATTCCGAACAACAAGTTCTTAAATGAAGTGACCACCAGTGGTAACTATGGCGCATTGGACATGCAAGTGGTGATTCCATTTTACGTCGGTATGAATGAAGACATCACCCTAGCCCGCGACCTGATTCAAGAAGCCGCGTCTTCAAGTCGTTACATACACTTGCCAAAGCCTGTAACGGTTCTGGTTAAACAGACGATTACCGACAACTACCTTGCGATACAGTTGACATGTAAGGCTTATGTGGTGGACACCGCGTATGAGAAATTGTTTGAAACCGACATTACCCTGCGTGTGATGAAAGAGTTTAAGAAGCACAACATCAACCCACCGAAGATTTCAGTGGCAGCGCATTAGGCTTTTCATATTTTAGACGCTTGTAATTGTTCGACATGGCTTGTAATTGTTTGAAATAACGGGCCATAAATAAAAACACCTCCGAACTTATCTTAAGTGCGGAGGTGTTTTTCTATTCGCGTTATGAACGACTAAAGGTTAGACACTAATAACTGCGGTGTGGCTTTTTGCTGAAGATAGATACTAAAGCGACTTCCTTTACCTACTTCGGATTCAACTCGTATTTCGCCGCCCGTTTGGCTCAAAATACTTTGAGAAACGGACAAACCTAAGCCTGTACCGTCTCTTTTGGTGGTATAGAAAGGAGAGAAAATACGTTTCAGTTGTTCTTCCTTAATACCACAGCCCTCATCTTCAACATGAACAATAGCCCCATGAGATACTCCATTTTCAACCCAATCTTCACTCGAGATAGTCAATGTGCCCTGTCCGTCCATCGCGTGAATCGCGTTCATTTGCAGGTTAACTAGAATTTGCAGCAATTGGTTTCGGTTCACTTCGACTGAGGTTTTAGCATTCAATTGCGAGACATACACAATGCCTTTCTTTTTTGCGCCTGTTTTTACGAGTGTAATACTTTCATCGACAATTGGATTGATATGTTGCCAAGTAATTTCGTCTTGTACACCACCGTGTCGGCTGTATTGAAGTAAGCTTCGTGTGATGTTTCGGATTCGGTCGATCTGCTCCATGATCGCGTGGACTTCTTCGTCTACACGGCCCACTTCATCGCCGAGTTCAAACTTCATTAGTTCAACATTGCCAAGAATCACCGCCGTTGGGTTATTAATCTCATGGGCAATACCTGCGGTTAACTCACCTAATGCGGCTAATTTCTCGTTGACCACCAGCTTATCTCTAGCTTGGTTGAGAAGCTGGATGTGCAGTTCGAGTTCTTCCGTTTTCTCTTTCAAACTGGCGGTACGAGAATGAACCTTACATTCGAGTTCAGACGCAGCTTGTTGAATCTCTTGATTACGCTCGTGGAGCAGATCTAACATTTTGTCGAACTGTTTCGCAAGCAACGTAAGTTCGTGTTGATCATCCAAACCCAACGTACCGATTCGCTTGTCTTGGCCCATTTGGACTAGCTTTACAACTTTATGGATGCGTTCAATTGGGTTGAAAAGATCGCGAGCACCACGGTGTACGATCAAACCTGAAGCTAACAGCAGTAATATGATGGTGATGCTGATTTCACCAAGGTTAGTCAGATACGTCTCTACGAGTGGCCAGATTAGATAGCCGGTATAAAGCATGCCAATAACGTTATCAAACTGGTCGTGGATTGGTTGGTAAGCGGTGATGTACCAAGCGTCGTAAACATATGCTCGGTCTAACCACTTTTGCCCTTGATTCAATACTTTTGAATGAACCTCATGAGAAACGCGAGTACCAATTGCGCGCCCTGCACTGTCTTCACTGCTTAATGGCACATTAGTGCTGACACGCAGATCATCAAGGAATACGGTAACCGTGCCAATGCGGCGATTAAAACCATCACGTTGTGGATAGATCAAATTGCTGATCTGATCAACTAACTGTGTGCTGTTATTAAGGAGGATCCCACCATCAAGAAAACCAATAACGTGATTATTCTTGTCTCGAATTGACACAATGGTGCGGCTAACTAAACCCCGAGTTTCAACGTTTTGATTATTGAGCATTGGGACTTCGGCTTGCCTTGCAAGGTTTTGGTCTAAATCGTTGAGTTCATTTTGGCTCAATACACTAAAGAACGATTCTTTGCGTGTCAGGTCGAGGTATTCACGCTTTTTCCCCATGCTCTCAACACTCCTCCAACGCAAAAAGTCGAGCTCATAGCGAGATTTGTTTTCAGAAACCCAACGAGTGAGCTCTTCCTTTGAAATATCACTCGTAAGTTGAATTCGAAAATTATAAGACTCAGCGAATGCTTGAACGTTATAGGCCTGTTGATTTTGAATTAGATGGATACTGTTGTCGGCAACGTCCAAACGCTCGTCAACATCGATCAAAGCCCCCTGCCACGTATAATGAACAGACCAATACAAAGTGATCGCGACAAGAGCACATAAAGTTAAGATGATCGGCGCTGACGTCAAAAATAACAGACGATAACGCACCATGGTTTTGAACCGGAACGTCCACTTTGACCACCAATGACGTCTAATCGGCATATTCAGAGCCTTCTGTGTTCCAATCTTTATATTTACGCTCTAGCGTTTTCCGTGCAACGCCGAGGTCTCTTGCAGCTGCGGATTTATTACCATCATGAAAACTCACCAGTTGCTCGATATGAGATTTTTCTACTTCTTTGAGTGTCCAAGTGTTGGGGTAACCTTCTGCAGCGTCTACGTTATTCAAGTTTGGTATTTCCGCTCCATGTGACACCGTCACTGAAATGCTGGTGGGCGCAGGATCGCCATTAATTTCGCGCCAATAGTGCGCTGGTGGCTTGTCTAAAAGAATGCATCTTTCGACTAGGTTCTTGAGTTCGCGAATATTTCCCGGCCATTCGTATTCATTCATCGCCAAAATATCTTCATGCGCCCAGTTTGGGACCGGTACACTAAGTTCACTTGCTAAAAGACGAGTGAAATACGGAACAAGCTCTATTAGATCGGATGGACGTTCTCTCAATGGCACAACATCAATTTTAAGGACATTGAGTCGGTAGAATAGATCGCGACGGAAGTGCCCTTTTTCGACCTCTTGTTGAAGGTTTCGGTTAGTCGCCGCCACTACTCGTACGTCAACGGCAATTTCTTTCTCGCTACCGACTGGACGGATAGTACGCTGCTCTAACACACGCAACAGCGCTGCTTGCATTGGTAGTGGCATTTCACCAATTTCATCAAGGAACAAGGTGCCGCCACTTGCGACTCTGAATAGACCTTCACGGTTTTTCTTCGCGCCGGTAAATGCGCCAGAGGTGTGGCCAAACAGTTCGCTTTCTAAAAGCTCAGGCGCAATTGCGCCACAGTTGATTGGCACAAATGGGCCTGTGCGTTTACTGGCTTCATGTACACCACGTGCAACTAGCTCTTTACCAGTACCTGACTCACCTTCAATAAGAACGGATGCTCGAGAGGGTGCAAATTGACTGATCAGCAATTTAAGCTGTTTGGTTTTATCTGAGTTACCGATTAACTCGGTCTTGATATGACGGCTTACATCGCGCTTCAATGCGTATTGCATTCTTTGATCAAGGCGCTTATCCATACAACGTAGTACAGCTTGTATCATTTGTTCCAAATTGAAAGGTTTAAGAATGAAGTCTGAAGCGCCAAGCTTAAGCGCGGATATGGTCATCTCTAGATCAGCATAGCCAGTCATGAAAATAACATCGGCACGTTTGTCGTTGTCGTTAAACGCTTCTTCCCACTCAATGCCAGAGCGTCCTGGCAGGTTGATATCAAGAACAATGAGATCAAAATGTTCGCTCGAACGCAGTATTTCAGCTTCTTCAACAGACCCTGCACTCGATACCTTGCCAAAGAACTTACCCAGGGCCTTCTTTAGAATAGCCTGCATCCCGACTTCATCGTCCACGACCAAGACGGAAAACGCTTGATATTGAGTCAATGTGTTTGGGTTTAGGTTCGATGCAGGTGAACTAGGTAAAGACATAATGATTAGCCGATGGGGAAAGTTGGGACAGAGTGTACCAATTAACCTTTTGTGCGACAGGGACAATGTGCGACATTTTGTCCTAGCTCATATTTTAATGCATTTTGTTAGCCTAAATGACGCAGTTTTGTTCGATATAACAGCAATTTAATGAAATTTGATGCACTATTTATTGGCATTAAGATTGCTTATTAGGTGTAGATTCCTAATTACAACAATTAGCGTCTTATGCACATGCCCTTCTTTGAGCCCTTTAAAAATAGAGGCATGTCATTCATTTATAACAGAATGGACATAATAATAATGAAAGCAATTCCCCTAACTATTGCAGCTCTATCTATCGTCAGTTACACGGCTAGCAGCGCGGAAGACACCACTCATATCAAATTGGCGACAACCACAAGTACCTACCACTCAGGCTTACTGGACTACTTATTGCCTGAGTTCGAAAAGGATTCTGGTATTAAGGTTGATGTTCTCGCTGCGGGTACGGGTAAATCACTTCGCATGGGTGAAAACGGTGATGTTGATTTGGTAATGACTCACGCACCAAAAGCTGAAGCGAACTTCGTTGAAAAAGGTTACGGCGTTTTACCTCGTAAGCTGATGTACAACGATTTTGTTATCGTTGGCCCACAAAGCGACCCTGCGAAGATTAAATCTCAAAAAGCAGTAGCTGATGTGTTCAAAGCAATCGCGAACAACAACGTGACGTTTGTTTCTCGCGGCGACGACTCTGGTACTCATAAGAAAGAGATGGGTATTTGGGCGCAAACTAAGATGGAGCCAAACTTTGGCGGCTATCGTAGCGTTGGTCAAGGAATGGGCCCAACTCTGAACATGGCGTCTGAAATGCAAGGCTACACCATGACAGACCGTGGTACTTGGTTAGCTTACCAAAACAAACTTGACCTTAAAGTGTTGTTCCAAGGCGACAAGAACCTATTTAACCCTTACCAAGTGATTCTTGTTAACCCAGAACGCTACCCAAGCATCAATTACCAAGCAGCGAAAGTATTCAGTGATTGGTTGGTTAACCCTAAAGGCCAGAAACTGATCAACGACTTTAAACTGCACGGCAAACAGCTATTTGTTGCAAGCGCAGAATAGTTGGTTGCAAGCGCAGAATAGCTTGTTGTAAGAAATGAGTCGTGGGTTGTGAGTAAAGCGTAGCGTTGAAGGTTTAACCCTAACCAACTAGCGCTACGCTTAACTAAACAGTCAACGAGACCACCTAAATAATCACGTTTAAAAACCGTCTTGCTTTAAAGGCATTCACGCTTAGAAACAATAGCTGACCAATACAGGCTCAAATAGTTTGTGTCAGCTATGATTAACATCAGACACTACCGATAAAAGCCTATTATCGATTCAAACGAGATACTTCATGACCCTATGGCAAACAACGCTTGATGCAATGAATCTACTGGTGAGTTTTGACCACGAACTGTGGAAAATCGTCGCGGTATCTTTCAGCGTTTCATTGTCCGCCATTTCATTGGTGATTATTCCTGCAATCATCATGGCTTTCTTATTGGCTTACACCGAATTCCCCGGTAAATGGGCGCTGCTTTCGGTGATCAACACCTTACAAGCGATACCGACCGTGGTAATTGGCTTGTTGATGTACATGATGCTCTCTCGTTCTGGCCCTTTGGGTGACTGGCAATTGCTGTTCACGCAAAAGGCGATGATTCTCGGTCAGATGCTGATCTGTTTCCCAATTCTGGTCGCTATGATGCATGGCGCGCTGCAAGCCAGCGATCGCCGAGCAGTAGAAACAGCGCGTACCCTTGGAGTCTCAACCACTCGAGTAGCGTGTACTTTAATTTGGGAAACACGATTCCCTCTGTTGGCAGCCACCATTGCTGCATTCTCACGTATCGTGACTGAAGTCGGTTGTTCGATGATGGTGGGTGGCAACATTATGGGAATGACACGAAATATCCCTACGGCTATTGCTATGGAAAGTCACAAAGGCGCATTTGCTCAAGGTGTGGCACTTGGTATGGTTTTATTAGCATTGGCACTAGCCCTTAACTTTTTCCTTTCCAGTGTGAGAGGAAAAGGCTACTTGAGAACTTAGGAACGCTGTCATGAGTATAAAAATAACAACGCAGCAAATTTCAATGCGCTACAAAGAGCGTGTTTTGTTCCACATCCCCGAATTGTCGATCGGCCCTAACGATGCTATTTATCTCAAAGGCGATAACGGTGTTGGCAAAACGACCCTACTTAAAATCTTATCAGGATTGATCAAGCCGAGCTCTGGCCGTATTCAGTCTCCGACACAAAGCTGGCAACACAGCCTGTTTCCTCGGTTAAAATTTAAAGACATCATCTATCTCCACCAAACCCCTTACCTTTTTGATGGCTCGGTGTACCAAAATGTCGCTTATGGCATTCGCTTTAATAAAGAGAGTCAAAAAGATAAGCGAGCTCAAATAATTAATGCATTAAGAATGGTAGGTTTAGAAACCTTGGCAGATGAGCACATTTCTGTGTTGTCTGGTGGTGAGCGCCAACGCGTAGCAATGGCCCGTGCTTGGATTCTTAAGCCTTCAATCTTGCTTATGGATGAACCAAGTGCTTCTTTAGACAAAGAATCTATTGAAAGATTGGTGATTATGGCCGAAGATCTTCTTCAGAGAGGCGCGAGTTTGGTCATCACTAGCCACCAAACTAACGCGTTAACCGATTTATGTAAGAAGCAGTGGTGGATCAAGGACAACACTTTGACTGAATCACCGCTTCTGCAAGTTATTCAAAAGAACAAAGCACAAGAGAATATTTATGCTGCTTCCAACGCAAACTAGTTGGGTTATTTTGGCTGGCGGACAAGCCAGCCGCATGGGCGGAAAAGATAAAGGACTCGTTAAGCTCAACGGTTCTCCGCTTATTCAATACGTTATTAACAAGCTGTCACAACAAGATGTCAGCATTACCATCAATGCCAACCGTAACTTAGACAGTTACCAAGCATTTGCACCGGTTGTTTCCGATTCTTTCCCTGACTATCCAGGTCCATTGGGCGGCATTCATGCTGGCCTTAAAAACGCGAGCACAGATTGGGTCGGCTTTGTCCCTTGCGACAGCCCACAGATCAGTGACGACCTTGTTGAACGTTTTTGTTCTGCGGTAAAAGAAGACAGCGACATTCTTGTCGCGCATGATGGCGAATTTAAGCAACCAGTATTCACCCTATTCCACAAACGTGTTCTGCCAAAGCTAGAAGCGTTTTTGGAACGTGGTGATCGTAAAATTATCTTGCTGTACAAAGAGTGTGTCACGGAATATGTCGATTTTAGCGATTCTCCTAACTGCTTTGTTAATCTCAACACGCCAGAAGAACTCACCCAATTTGGAACGCTTCAATAATGAAAGATTCGAAACAACGCCCTAACCTTCCTCTATTGGGCTTTGCTGCTTACAGTGGCACAGGCAAAACAACCGTACTTGAAGCGTTGCTGCCTCTGCTGACTAATGCGGGTTTAAAAGTCGGTGTTCTTAAGCACGCCCACCACGATTTCGATGTCGATAAGCCGGGTAAAGACAGCTACCGTTTACGCAAAGCGGGCGCAAATCAAATGCTGATAGCTTCTCGAAACCGTCACGTGATGATGACTGAGACTCCAGAAGCGGAAGCCGATTTTGATTACCTGTTGACTCGCTTTGATACCAACACACTTGATCTGATTTTGGTTGAAGGCTGTAAGAACATTGCTTTCCCTAAAATCGAGCTTCACCGTGATGAAGTGGGTAAACCTTGGTTGTACCAAAACGATGACAACATCATTGCTATTGCTGCTGATAGCCAAGTTGAATCTGACTTACCTCAAATGGAGATCAACGACTTAGAAGCGATTCGTGATTTCATCATCGATTACGCGCAGTCCTTTGACCTTTCCTTTACAAAAGGCAAAGCAGCGTCATGCTCATCTTCAAAAGACGCAGCGCCCGCGGTGTGTTGTGATTCGTTCTCTCCAGCAGGTTTAACCGTAACTCAGGGCCAACAAAAGATTGTTGATAGCATTGACGCGCTTGATCTCACAGAGAGTGTTGAATTACTGCAAGGCTACGGTCGTGTGTTGGCTGAAGATGTGATCTCGCCAATCAACGTCCCACAGAATACTAATTCTGCAATGGATGGCTACGCGATTCGTAGTGAAGATCTTGAATTGGATAGCTACAACATTGTTGCTGAAGTTATGGCTGGTCACAGCTACGACAAAACCGTTCAACAAGGTGAAGCTGTTAAGATCATGACGGGTGCACCAATGCCAGATGGCGTTGATGTTGTTGTGATGCGTGAGCAAGCCGTGCAAGATGGCGATAAAGTTAGCTTCCCAGATGCGAAAATCTCAGTTGGACAAAATGTCCGTATGGCCGGTGAAGATTTAGAAATTGGCCAACCTGTCTTTACACGTGGCACACGCATCGAAGCACCAGAAATGGGTATGATGGCGTCGTTAGGTTTCGGTACCTGCCCTGTTCTGCGTAAAGTGAAGGTGGGTGTGTTCTCAACGGGTGATGAAGTTCAGGCACCAGGCGTTGAGCAAAAGCCAAACTCTATCTACGACTCGAACCGTTTCACTATCATCGGCATGCTTCAAAAGCTAGGTTGCGACATCGTTGATTACGGCATTATCGAAGATGACGAACAAAAGATGATGGATGTACTTCATGCTGCGTCGTTAGAGACCGATATGGTTCTGACTTCTGGTGGCGTGTCTGTTGGCGATGCTGACTACATCAAACTCGCGTTAGATAAGTTGGGTGAGATTAACTTCTGGCGTATCAACATGCGTCCAGGTCGCCCTCTTGCTTACGGCAAAATTGAAGACAAACCTTTCTTCGGTTTACCTGGCAACCCAGTAGCCGTGATGGTGTCGTTCATTAACTTTGTAGAACCTGCAATCCGCAAGCTACAAGGTCAAACTAACTGGACACCAGTGAAAGCGAACGCGATAGCGACTGAGCAATTACGTTCTCGTCAAGGTCGTACTGAGTTCAGCCGTGGCGTGTTCTCAATGAACGAATCAGGCGTGCTTGAAGTAAAAACAACCGGTAAGCAAGGTTCAGGTATTCTACGTTCAATGAGCGAAGCAAACTGTCTAATCGAAATTTCACCAGCGGTAGACACTGTAAAAGCCGGTGAAACGGTGACGATCATTCCTTTGCAAGGTCGTGTGTAAATAAACAAGATTGTTAGCTTTAAGCTAGCGAATTCAGAGTAATACATACTCTAAATAGATGAAGCCCCTGATATTGGATATCAGGGGCTTTCTTTTGGTTCATCGCGGATTAGCGGGAACTTAAAACAAAAACGGTAGTAAGTGATA
>NZ_JBGONH010000007.1:0-106505 GCF_041439075.1 Vibrio sp. FF145 | reverse complement strand
TGGTGATGGCGCTTATGATACGAGAGCATGTCACGATGCAATTAAGATTAAGCGAGCCGTTGCGCTTATTCCTCCAAGAGAAGGGGCTGCCTTCTGGGAGCGGGGTCATCCCCGAAATCTCGCAGTAGGTTGCCAGAAGTTATATGGCTCAAATAAGTATTGGAAAGAGCGGAATGGTTACCACAAACGCTCCCTCTCAGAAACAGCGATGTATCGAGTTAAACAGTTATTTGGTGGTCGTTTAAGTTTAAGAAATTACAATGCACAAGTGGGAGAAACTTACGCGATGATAAAAGCGTTGAACAAGCTCACTGGGTTAGGTATGCCTGAAACTTGCCGTATTGACTAAGAAACGCACGAAATGGGGCTGCTCTGTCTCTAAACTGAATTACGCAACAAAGCCGCTCTGCGCCGACATTCTCGTATGATTGGAATAAGGATCAGGCGGAAATTCCGTTGAATATAAGCGTAAGCAAGACTACTGTGTTGAACGGACGTCCTTGGAAGTTTGGCATTGAAGCGAACTATTACCTTGAGAAAGACGAAGAAACGCGTCCAGATTTTATGTTGAGCTTTAATATCAGCCCAGTTGTTGAAAATAAGCTGGCGTCTTTGTTCGATTAAGCCGTTATTTGAAATACAGTTTTAGAAACGAAAAAGGCTGAACGATCATCGTTCAGCCTTTTGTGTTATTGGATTGAAGCGATTCTATTAACCCGCAGCAGCCTGCATGATGAGACCACAGATGTAAGCGCCGTATGTACCGAGTGCGTAACCAAGTACCGCCATTAGGATACCTACTGGCGCCAGAGCTGGGTGGAATGCAGCTGCTACGATAGGAGCCGATGCTGCGCCGCCAACGTTAGCTTGGCTACCGACAGCCATGAAGAACAGTGGTGCACGGATAAGCTTCGCCATCACAATCATTAGAATGGCATGGATAGTTAGCCATGTGATACCAATGAAGAAGTAGCCTGGATTGTCTAAGATAGCCGTCACATCCATTTGCATACCGATGGTTGCAACTAGGATGTAGATGAACGCTGAACCAACTTTAGACGCGCCGCTGTGCTCAAGGCTGCGTGTAGATTTGAAGCATGAAGCGATGAGCGCGAACGTTGTCACCATTACGATTAACCAGAAGAAGCCAGATGTTAGGCTGTATTTCGCAAGCTCTGGCGCGTTGGTTGAGATCCACGGTGCAATCATGTCACTGAATAAGTGAGCCAAACCTGTTAAACCGAAGGCAATTGCCGTGATCTTCATGAGATCGGTCGTGGTTGTTGGGCGAGCGTTCTCTTCTTGGTATTTAGAAACCGTCTCTTTTAGCTCTTCAATAGATGAAGTATCTGCTTTTAACCATGCATCAATCTTCTTTTGGCGACCTGCCATGATAAGTAACACGGCCATCCAAATGTTCGCACAGATAACATCAACCGTAATCATTGCAGAGAATAATTGGTCATCAACCTCGAACACTTCTTTCATTGCTGCTTGATTTGCACCGCCGCCAATCCAAGAGCCAGCCACTGTTGTAAGGCCGCGCCATACATCGCCAGATACAAGGTCAGGGTTAACTTGGTCGATAATTAGAATCGCTAAAGGCCCGCCAATGATAATGCCGACAGTACCGGTTAGGAACATGATGACGGCTTTAGAACCAAGGCCAAATATTTTACGAAGGTCTGCTGAGATGATCAGAAGAACGAGTGCACTCGGTAATAGGTAGCGACTTGCAACGAAGTATAGCTTTGAGTTTGACGCATCGATGATGCCTAAACTATTCAATAGAGAAGGAACAAAGTAACAGAGCAATAGACCCGGAACGAACGAGTAGAATTTTTTCAGTGCGCTATTTTGGCTACTTTCCGTGATAAAAACACCGCCAAGAATAACAGCTAACATGCCCATTATTACTGCATCATTAGTAATCATTATTATATCTCCTTTAAGGTGAGCGCAACCGCCTCACTTTTTGAAGTGCAGGACTATACCGACAACTGGCATGCGTTACAAATTGTAACGACAGACACACTTTGAAACGTTTGTGTTAATTTTTATGGTTTGAATTTGTGAGTGCGGAGCGTTAATTATTGGCGATGTGAATGCTTTAGTGGCGACTTGTGAGGCGTGTTTAGATATATGCAATGTAACTCAAACGTTAGTGGATGGTCGCTACGAATTAGAACGACGACTGAAGGGCTTAAAAGAATGCATATATACCCGCATTGACGGTATGGTTTATGTGGAGAGGTAATGTTTTATAAATGTAAAAAGTGAATTCATTTTTGACGGGTAGCTTGAGATTGAAAATTATAACTGGATCACATAAATGTCGTGGTTCATCTGATTTAGGTTCCGTGTTTTGGCTTCATCGGTCGTGCTATTCGTATTTAGAGAATGAAAAAGCGACCCGAAAGCCGCTTTTTGAGTGGTTGTTAACCTCGAATTTGAGCTCTGCTTAGGTTTGTTCTTCCTCAAAGCCATCTGCATAGCCTTTCGGTGGCGGTGTCCAACCTCGTTCTGAGCGAGAGTGCTTGTCTGAACGGTCTTTTTTCATGTCTTCTTTCATTGCTTCTTCAAGGTGAATGAAGATTTGTCGGTAGTTGTTGTCGTAACGTGGGTTCTCTTCCGCTTCAGACCAAGCTTGGTATAGTTTTTCAGACTTACGGCTTTCAACACGTTGATACGTTGATTTTTGCTGTTCAACGAAGAATGGATGGTGCCCTAAAGAACGTAGAGCTTCTGCGCCCATTTCGAGTGCCGAGTGGTACGTTTCTGAGACTACAGAATCTGCACCAGCTTCTCGTAGGCGGTAACTGTGACCACGGTCGAACGCACGCGCTAAAATTTTCACTTTAGGGTAGGTGTGTTTAACGTATTTTACTAATTCAACGCTTGAGTCTTGGTTATCGATAGCGACGACAAACATTGCGGCTTCTTCGATCCCTGCTGTATGCAATAAGTCATGACGAGTCGCATCACCAAAGTAAGATTTGATGTTGATAGAGCGAAGTAAATCGACTTGGTTGGCTTGGTGATCCAAAACCACAGTCTTGACATCATTCGACACCAATAAGCGGTTAACGATTTGACCGAATCGGCCAATACCAGCAATGATCACCGTACCTTTCTCTTCGATAGTATCGGCTTCTCGGTCGTTAGACTTTTGCTCGTAACGAGGAAGTATCACTTTATCAAATAGAATGAATAAGCCTGGTGTTAGGAACATTGAAAGAGCAACAACCAGCGACAGAGTTTGGACTATATCAGCAGGCAATACGTGGTTTTGAGCCGAGAAGCTCAGTAGTACAAAACCAAATTCACCGGCTTGCGCCAAGCTCAACGTAAACAACCAACGGTCGCTATTTTTAATTTTGAAGATCAACGCCAATGTAAACAACACCAAGGCTTTAAGTAGCATAACGCCAAGAGTGAGGCCAATGATCAAATCAAAGTCGTTGAATAGAACATCAAAGTTGATGCCCGCACCTACCGTAATGAAGAACAAGCCAAGTAGCAGCCCTTTAAACGGGTCTATATTAGACTCAAGCTCGTGGCGGAATTCACTGTTCGCCAATACCACACCCGCAAGGAAGGTTCCTAAAGCTGGTGAGAGGCCGACTAGGCTCATTAGTGCAGCAATACCAATAACCAACATCAGTGCGGTTGCAGTAAAGATTTCACGCAGGCCTGAGCTCGCCACAAAGCGGAACAGTGGACGACTCAAGAAGTGCCCGCCGACCACAACAATCGCAATAGATGCTGTGATCACAAGGCCATAAGCCCAGCCGGGTAGGCCAGCAACAAGACTCAACTCTTCATGGTGATCAGAAGTCGAAGCGACCGCGCTTTGTGCAGCTTCGATTAATTCTGGCAATGCCAATAGAGGGATAAATGCCAGCATCGGAATGACAGCGATATCTTGGAACAGTAAGACCGAGAAAGCATTCTTGCCGCCTTCTGTCTTGGAGAGCCCTTTTTCATTAAAGGTTTGGAGAACAATCGCGGTAGATGACAGTGCGAAGATCAAACCGATAGTCAGCGCGATCGTCCAAGGTTGCCCGAAGAACAGAGCAATCCCCATGACTATGGCCGTTGTGCCACCGACTTGTAGGCCGCCGAGCCCCATCAGGCGGTTTCTCATTGCCCAAAGCATCTTCGGCTCAAGCTCAAGCCCGACCAAGAACAGCATCATTACTACACCGAATTCGGCAAAGTGTTGAATGGTCGTGGTCTCTTCACCCACTAAGCCGATGATTGGGCCAATCACCACACCGGCAATCAGGTAACCAAGCACAGAGCCGAGGCCAAGCCTTTTGGCGATAGGGACGGCGATGACTGCCGCGAGCAAATAGATAAATGCTTGTAGAAAATATCCTGTCATGATCTAACCTCTGCTCATCATTTCATCGACATAATGGTTTAGCTTTTCAGCCTTGCTTGCCTTTTTAAGATCGACTTCGCCCGCAACAAAAGCCTCTAAAAGCGATTTGTAGCTATTTACATGATCTTGAATTCGGCCTTCTTCTAACGCAGTACGTGAACCAAACAAAGCCAATGGAGCCAAGTAGTTCATGCCGCACAAAGACGCCGTTTGTTCGATTGGGTGAAGCAGTTCACGGATGGTGAAGTGGTTATAACCGTCAGTTTGATAAGCCTCTTTTTTGCCGCCAGCGGTGATACTGCATAACAAGCTCTTACCTTGCAGTTCATTACCGTCGGTGCCGTAAGCAAATCCGTATTCTAGGACGAGGTCTTGCCATTCTTTAAGAATCGCGGGTGTTGAGTACCAATATAGTGGGAACTGAAAAATGATGATGTCATGGTCCAACAGGCGTTTCTGTTCACGATCGATATTGATCTTGAAGGTCGGGTATTCAGCATAAAGATCGACACAGGTGACGCCTTCAATACGCTTGGCTTGCTCAAATAAGGGTTTGTTCGCTTCAGAGCGATGCTGAGAAGGGTGGGCGAATAGCACCAAGACTCGATTTTTCGACATATAGCCCTCTTTGTCCATTAACGAATAATATTTATTGGAATTATAGATATACAATAATAGAAGAATGGTTGAACAACAACGAATTAGCCCATACTTATCTAGTTAGATGCGCGTGTTTTTAGGGACTTAATTATATAAAACACCCGTCAATTTGAGTATTTCCGGCACACGCAGCCGATGACTGCGTAAAACTAATTATTCGCTAATAATAAAAGCGAAGAGGTGCACTTTATGTCACCGTTGAAGGCTAACGTAAATAATTCAATCACCCTACATAGAACGACAATGAATAAAGGAAAAACTATGAGCATGGACTTGCGTCAACAATGTGATTTGTTGCTTTCCGGTCACCTAGAACCGACTCCAGCACAAACATTCGCTCAGATGGCTGAATGGTGTGAGGCACATAATGTGAGCCATGATAGCTACGGCGATGGTGAGTTTATCGAGAGCTTCGAAAACAAAGTCGCGGAACTGCTAGGTTATGAAGCGGCTGTATTTGTGATTACTGGCACAATGAATCAACCGACAGCGTTAGAGATTGCTTGCCAAGAAAAAAGAAATCCTTTGGTGGCGATGCACGAATCCAGCCATATTATGCGCCATGAACACCAAGGGTATCAGCTCCAGAACCGTTTCAATATACTTCCGGTTGGTAATGTATTTCGCACTTGGAATGTCGACGACTTAAAGGCTTGGCCTGATGAGATTGCCGCGGCATTGTATGAACTACCGATGCGAGAGATTGGTGGTCAGCTGCCTGAGTGGGAAGAGCTTGAAGCGATAAAGCAGTACTGCAAAGAACAATCGATTCATCTGCATATGGATGGTGCTCGTTTGTGGGAGTGCGGCGCGTATTATCAAAAGCCATATAGCGAGATCGCGAAGGGGTTCGATACAGCTTATGTTTCGCTCTACAAAGGGTTAAACGGTCTTGGGGGGTCACTCCTACTAGGTGATAAAGCTTTCGTAGCAAAAGCTTCAGCATGGATGAAGCGTCAGGGCGGAAATGTTTATCATCGCACGCCTTACGTGGTTTCGGCAGCAATGCAGTTTGATCAACGGATTGAGTTGATGCCTGCATTGTATGAGCGTACCAAGCAAATCTATCAAATCTTACAAGATTACCCGCAGTTCAAAGTGAACCCGCAGCAACCCCAAGTAAACATGCTTCACCTCTATTTACCGGTGGGTTTTGAGGATGGCATTATCCTGCGCGACAATATAGCTAAGAAGCACAAGGTTTGGATAGGAAACCCAGCGATCAGCGAACTGCCTACCCAATGTAAGATTGAATGGTATGTGGGTGATAACTTACTAAACTTGCCAGATCATGAGCTGATCGACATTCTAGACTTTATTAACGAAGAGCTGATTTAATTAACTAAGAGTTGATTTGATCGCAGAAGAATTGAATTAATTACAGTAGAAGTGATTTAACTGAGATGAATACAGGACATGTTTCCTGTATTCATTTTTACGCCGATAGGATGGCGGGGTCTTGTTACATGTATTGGTTGATGTACACGTCGACTAAAAACATGAATACAGGCACCGTGCTGAGAAGTCCGAAGAAGACGATTGGCACCCAGTTTTTCATTTTCTTTTTAGGTTGCTCAGTGTTGCTCATAAATTCGGCCTTAAATTAGTTGTTGTAGTTGTTGTAGTTGTTGTAGTTGTTGTAGCTGTTTAGCTTTGTGATACTAAAAATCTACGAACATGGTATCAAATAAAATCGATGATCCCTATGCGGATTTGGCGTTTCGTGGTGTGTATCAATCACAGAAAATCTAGGCGATTCATAAGCGGTTCATAAAGACTCAATAATAATGAACCTATTAGAACAAGTATTGCCTTACTCGGCATATGAGATAAACAGCATTCAAAGATTTGGAGAAGACAACATGAGAACAATAGGAAACATCATTTGGTTTCTGTTTGGTGGCGTATTTATGGGACTGGCATGGTGGTTCTTCGGACTGCTCGCATTCCTCACCATCGTTGGTATTCCATGGGGTAGAGCGTGTTTTGTAATGGGTAACTTCTCATTCTTCCCATTTGGTCAAGAAGCGATTTCACGTGATGAATTGACCAATGAAACTGACATCGGGACCAGCCCACTTGGTATGATTGGTAACATCATTTGGTTCTTATTTGCTGGAATCTGGTTGGCGATTGGTCACATCATGTCAGCAGTAGCGTGTTTCATTACTATTATAGGTATTCCGTTTGCGATTCAGCACCTTAAGCTCGCGGTTATCTCATTGGCGCCAATCGGTAAAACCGTTGTCGACAAGCGTGAAGCAGAAGCGGCACGAGTAAGAAACTACAAGGGTTAAGACTACAGTTTAAGCCTTATATAGAACTGAAAAAGCACATCACATGATGTGTTTTTTTGTGCCTCGTTTTCGATCTAACGATGCCCCAATCTCACAAACACTCACTAGATACTAGTTCCACTAGACATTGTTGAACAAGACTTCAAGCCTAAGGGTGATGTTGGCTTCTTCGGTATGTTTCTCATAGGGCTTTCGTTCCCATTGGTAGCGCGGAATCAATTCGTAGAACAGCCATTCTTTCCAAACGTTTTCTCGGTAGGTTATCGACACCTGTGAGTATTCGTAGTGGTTATACGGCTCGCTGGTTGCTGCAATCGTCGCGCTGTATTGTAGAGCTTGGTCTTGAGAAAGATAGTGATACAAAGTTAGCCCCGTACCGTACTCCCAGCCTTTAAGGTCGTCGTTATAACCTGCAAAGTTCGACCATCGCGCTAAGAAGTCATCACTCAAAGAAAGATCAAAATCGATATCGGTGATCTCGCCAGTTTCTTGCTTTTCTTGATACACACGTTGGGTCAGCCTGAATACGGCATCGGTAGTGAGAGGGTAGGTAAAGCGATAACGAGCTTCAATACGCGGACGCAGTGTCGCTTTAATATTGAAGCTACTGTAACCCTTCGCATAAGCATCGTAACGAAGGCCGAGTGCGCTCTCTAATTCCTCTGAATCTTGTGGAAAGAAATCAAAGAACTCTTCATCGCTGACAGATTCGTAGATTAATTTTAGGCGCTTACTCGCAAAGGGAAGATGTAAACGTGCGTTGAGCTTGGTTGAGTAGTCGACGTCACCACCTTCTGAGTAAATAAAATCGTTGTACCAACGGACAGACGTGCCCGCTCGAGCATCTTCGGTAATGCGGTCATCGACAAAGAAACTGTCAAACCATAATGCGGGTTGGCAAAATTTACTGTTTAGGTAGTGATAGGCTTTTTCGACAGGGGCGTCTTCTAGCGGCTGACTGTGGCACTCATTTTGTTCCTCTGCTTGAGCGGAGTGGATAACGAGTGAAGCTAATAATGAGGTGCTAACTATCCAACGACTCAATGGAACCTGTTTGTCATTCTATATATCAATAGTTTAACTATAACCAAGCGATCGCAACAATGCGACTTTTTAGTGGTGAGCAGTGAGTGATTAGTCACTACTGATTAGTGATGAGGGTAAAGATCTGAAAGGTATCGGACAGATAAAAAAACGGGCTCAGAAGGTGAGCCCGTTTGTGTTAGCTATTTGTTTTTAGCAAGAGCCGCGTGTTTCTAGCTCGAATAAATTGTCGCTAGATTACATTGCCGCTTCGAAGATCGCTGAGATTTCTTCGTGAGTCGCTTGTTTAGGGTTAGTGAAACCACAAGCGTCTTTAAGAGCGTTGTCAGACAGAGTCGGGATGTCTTCCAATTTAGCACCCAGTTGAGCAATACCTGTTGGGATGTTCACGTCATTTGCTAGTTGAACAATCGCGTTGATAGCTGCTTCTGCGCCTTGCTCTGCTGTCATACCTTCAACATTCACACCCATCGCTTTTGCAACATCACGTAGACGATCTGGACAAACTTGAGCGTTGTAACGTTGAACGTGTGGTAGCAAGATAGCGTTACATACACCGTGTGGAAGGTCGTAGAAACCACCCAGTTGGTGCGCCATTGCATGAACATAGCCAAGAGAAGCGTTGTTGAATGCCATCCCCGCCATGAACTGTGCGTAAGCCATTTGCTCGCGAGCTTCAATGTCTTCACCGTGCGCTACTGCTGTTCTTAGATGTGCTTGCACAAGTTCGATTGCTTTAATCGCAACTGCGTCTGTGATTGGCGTTGCTGCGATTGAAACGTAAGCTTCGATTGCGTGTGTCAACGCATCCATGCCTGTTGCTGCCGTTAGTGATGCAGGTTTAGCAAGCATCAACTCAGGATCGTTTACTGAGATAAGCGGTGTTGTGTGCTTATCAACGATAGCCATCTTAATGTGACGAGCTTCGTCAGTAATGATGCAGAAACGCGTCATTTCAGAAGCTGTACCTGCTGTTGTGTTGATAGCAATTAGAGGCATCATTGGCTTTTCAGACTGGTCTACGCCTTCGTAATCTGCAATTTTGCCGCCATTAGAGGCAACCAGAGCGATACCTTTTGCACAGTCATGTGGCGAACCGCCACCTAGTGAAACAACGAAATCACAATCGTTGTCAGTTAGTAACTCAAGACCATCGTTCACGTTAGTGATGGTTGGGTTTGGTTGAGTACCGTCGAATACAACTGCGTCTACGCCACGTTGGCTAAGTAGGTCTTGTACCTGTTTAACCACGCCAATTTGGTTAAGGATCTTATCCGTTACGATCAGACCTTTTTTGAAGCCTTGAGACTGAATGCTATCAGCAGCATCTTTCAAACAGCCAGTACCCATGAAGTTGATTGTAGGGATGTAAAATGCAGTAGACATTGGAAAACTCCGTTAATTATGATTTTTTAATTTCCTACATGTTGTCGGCAATCAACTGGTCGACCATTGATCTGGAACAACTTTGATTCCGAACTACCACTTTGTGATTATGTGTTGTGATAGGGCTCATATAGCAATCGTTTTTATGGTTTTCTTATGTGTTTATTGTCAGTAATGGAAAGCGAACTATTGATTGATTTAATAACAGAATTACGTTCCATGACCATGAAAGTAAAGGCTATTCACTCAACGTCGGTTCAAGTTCAGTTTGTGTCGATGGTTTGCGTGAGTCATCGTTAGCTTCAATTTGAGGTTGCTGAGACTCATCGGCATCTAAGGCGTCAGAGGTGTCTTCTGGTTGTTCATCATAATACTTAACAAGGAATGGGGTGAGCATGACGGATGACGGTAAGAAGTGCTTCATGGTACCTCCCGGTACTTAAGTGTATTTCTTGTATGGTATTGGTTTAATATGTGGCAAAATTTGCGATACATCATGACTTGTTGCTTGTTTTCTATAAATTCTTAGAACTATATTCAGGCTCACAAAATTGATAGTAGAATGCACATCTGGCCTTTGAGGCAACGAGAAAATAAATACAAGCACTGCTCAACCGCGCGAATAATAGGACATAAAATGAAGTACGATTGGATATTCTTTGATGCAGATGAAACCTTGTTCCACTTTGATGCTTTTCAAGGAATGAAGCTGATGTTCTCCCGTTTTGGCGTGGACTTTAGCGAACAGGATTATTCAGTGTATCAAGAGGTTAATTTGCCGTTATGGGTCGATTACCAAGATGGCCGTATTACGGCGGCACAACTGAAGCACGCGCGTTTTGAAAGCTGGGCAACAAAATTAGAGACAACAACGGCAGCACTAAACAGTGCGTTTTTAGCCGCAATGGCAGACATCTGTTCTCTGCTTCCTGGTGCAAAAGAGTTGATGGAGTCGTTAAAAGGCAAAGTGAACATGGGCATCATCACCAATGGTTTCACAGAGCTGCAGTCAATCCGTTTGGAACGAACAGGAATGACAGACTACTTTGATCATGTGATCATTTCTGAGGAAGTCGGTGTCGCTAAACCAGACGCGGAAATTTTTGAGCATGCGCACAAGCTGATTGGATTGCCATCAAAGCAAAGAGTATTGATGGTCGGGGACAACCCACACTCTGATATTTTAGGTGGCTTGGATTTTGGTATTGAGACCTGTTGGTTAAACAGTCAAGAAAAGGCAACACCAGCCGGCATCAACCCTCACTATCAAGTGAAGTCTTTGGCTGACCTGCAAGCACTTTTGTTGGCATAATTGCTAATTGCTAACTGCTTTTAGAATTTTGAGTAAATGATTGATAGCCGAGTACAGTTATGTGCTCGGCTACTTATTTTTACTCACTGCAACTTATCGATAGTGGTGTTTAAGCCTACCTTTGCTTAAGCTCGCTTTGATTACCTAATTACAATAAAGAGAAGGAAGAGGCGTGCTGAAATCTCATCGCCATAGCTGCTACGGCATTGCTGCCATTTTACTATGGAGCTGCTTAATTGCATTGTCTCGTAGTGTGTCAGAACAACTGGGCCCAATTGGTGGTGCTGCCAGTCTTTATACAGTGAGCTCACTGTTGTTAGTCTGTGTTATGGGGTTACCTAAGCTGTCGCGCTTCTCTAAATCGTATTTGATGATCGGTGGTGCCTTATTCGTTTGCTACGAAATCTTCTTGGCTCTGGCTTTAGGAATGGCAAATAGCCGACATCAAGCCTTAGAAATGGCCGTTATCAACTACCTATGGCCTGCACTAACGGTGTTGTTTGCGGTGCTGTTGAGTGACAAAAAGATAAACTGGTTGGTTTATCCAAGTATCGTCTTAGCGTTTTTTGGCGTGGCTTGGAGTATCAGCGGCGATCAGGGGCTTTCTGTCGATCAAATCGCGGCTAATATTGCAACCAACCCTAAAACCTATTCGATGGCATTCTTCGGCGCGATTATTTGGGCGGTATATTGCAATTACACCCAACGCGTTGCTAAAGGACAGAATGCGATTGTGCTTTTCTTTATCGCTACGGCGATCACTTTGTGGATCAAATACGCATTGAGTGATGAAACCGGCATGGTGATGACTTCAAGTGCTGCGATTGACTTAGTGCTTGCTGGGGCATGTATGGGGGCTGGTTACGCGCTTTGGAACACGGCGATTCTAGGTGGCAACATGGTGTTTTTGGCAACCATGTCTTACTTTACGCCAATCTTCGCGACGTTACTTTCCTCGATGATTTTGGGCTTGTCATTGACCATGACGTTTTGGCAGGGCGTATGTATGGTAACTGTTGGTTCACTGGCTTGCTGGTGGGTAACCAGAGACAAAAAGCCGACGGTTAAGGTGTCGGCTTCTAAAAAGGTTCAGTCTTGATTGTTGAACTTAAGAGAGAATGCTCTTAGCTCGCGATATTGAGGTTCAATTGAAGCTCATAAGGCATTTTAGATAAGCGTCGCTTTAATTGATGGCGTGTTCGTTCAATATCATCAACCGTAATCGCATCTTGGTCGTTAGTATGAATATCAACATTGACTCTTAGTTCCGGGCCAACCTTAGTCACACCCATTAGCTCCAAATCTTGCTCCGCATCTTTGTCCACAGCGACAACATTCTTATCTACCGCGTCACAAATATCTTTGGTTGCCGACATCATTAGCAGTTCACGCATTGCTTCACGTAACATGCCGAACGGCACTTTGATAAAGTAGAAAGACATCAGCAACATCATCATTGGATCGGCATATACCGCGTATTCAGCAAACGGAGAGTAAGCCACCAACCAAGCAACAACGAAACCTGCCGTAACTGCCACACTCAACAGCGTATCCATTTGCCACTGTTTAGACTCAGCTTGAATCAAACCTGAAGAAATACGTTTGCTCTTGTTAGCGATGTACCACCAAGCGTAACCACAACCCAATACGTTGAAAATACCAAACAGAGTTGCGATAGAAGCATCAACTTCACGACCACCTGTCATCAGAGCACCAATCGCAGAATAAAGCGAATAACCGACCACAAGCAGAATCACAATCGCTTTAATCGCGATTACGATTGGCTCAATGATTGCTCGACCGAACGGGAACTCCCTGTCTGATGGGCGATTAATGTATCTTGAAGCAGCTAGTGACAATAAAGTTAACAGTAAACTGATAAGAGAATAGACACCGTCAAATACTATGACTAAAGAGCCAACGAGAAGACCCAACACCAATCCGCCAATTGCGAAGCCTGATGCTAAAAGGGCTGAGAACAATAGTACTCGGTTTTCGTTTTGGCTTTTCCTGTCACACATAATATTTTCCAGATGTTTTTGATAACTTCATTGTTCTAATATTGAGCTAGCTTTACAAACTTTATCTGATGACGTTTATATGTCGGTAACTCGTTTTATACTCAAGTTGTTATAATTCAATAACTTAGCGACAGACTCAGGTGTCAGTAAAGTTGACGATGACTGTTTTCTAGAGATGGTGTGCAAGTAAAATAAGATCGCTTATGATTAATAAAACAGATTGGTTACAAGCGTTTTATCGAATTGTGTTATTTGGCTGCAGTTTCAAAGGAATGGATAGATATGAAGTTTGACGATATTGGTGATAGTGAGTTGTGGGTGATTGCTAACCCGATCATGGATAACCTGATGGATGGTTCAACTAAGGTTGATCATGCGCAGCACTGTAGGGACTTTACTCAAAGGATGAAAGACATTGTTACGCCGGAGTATCTGGAAAAGGTGTGTCATCATTATCAACACAGCAACGGATTTTTTGCTGAACGTGAGCCTGTGGCGCTATTCAGACGCTCCGATTCCATCGCCTTTGTTTGGAAGCAAGCGTATACCATTGCGAAAGGCGAATTTGTGGCAGAAATGGTGTTAGTTGAAGAAGACGGACGTTATTTAGTGGATCACGTGATGGTCTTCTAAAGAGAGGGCTTTCTATTTGTTAGACGATTTTAAGTGTCGAGATAGAACATTATCTGACACTTTAGAAATCAAACAAGTAATCGCTGATCTGATCCGCTAACCAATTCATTCCTGGGTGTTCTGCCATACCTGCCGCGGTAAACATACAGTAGTCTTCTTGAGTCAGGCCATAAGTGTGCTTGATCACCGCCAGTTCCTGTTCACGCAATAAATGGCGTATCAATGGCTCAGGCATTACGCCCCATGCATCTTCTCGTAGAATCGTATCCAACATAAAATCGAAGCTAGAAAAACCAATGTATCGGCGAGAGAAGGGCTCAAGCTCAGGGTTATCTTTTTCATTGAGATAAACCATGGTCGCTTGCATCGAATTTCTTAGTACTTCATCCGATACTCTTCGCATCGCACTCAAATCATGCCCTTTCTTACATACCGACATCATTCGGATCTTGCCGAGTGGGTTGTAGATAATTCTTGGGTCGTCGACACGCTCGTAATCGACACCAAACGCAAAATCAACTTGCTGAGTTTCGACAAGATTAGCCAAGTCGCCACTAGAAGCGAGAACGAAGTTGAAAGAAGTGGAAGGGTATTTGTTGTTTAGGGCGTGCGATAAACTTTGCCACATTTCATCGGGTAGGGAATCGTCGCGTGCGATCCAAATCTCTGCGTTGAATTCACCCGAAACATGTAAGCAGGTTTGCTTAATGCGTGCTGCCGTTACCAACATGCCTTCACAGTCTTTATATATGGCCTTACCTGCCTCAGACAGCTCGACATGGTTACCGCTTCGAACAAACAGTTCGACATCTAACTCTTTTTCCAAGGCTTTGATCGACATGCTCAGTTTGGTTCGGTTACATTCAAGCTGTCGCGCAGCTTCAGAGACGGATCCTAAATCAGCAACAGAACAAAAGGCTTGGACTTGAGAAAGGTTCATTTCATTTCCATATTGAGCGGGTGGCGGTGCATATTATCTGAATATTGTGCTGACTATCTTAGAAATAGTCCATCTTTGCATGATAACTCTATGACGAATTGACTAATTTGGTTTATTCTGGGGGCGTTCCGAACCTACAAGAAGTAAAGATGGAGGCCATGATGGCGAAACAATGGGACGAGTACGCACCTGATTGGGATAACGACCCCGCTACTGCTGTATTCGCACAGTCCGCATTTGACCAGTTAACACAGCTCGTTGATTTGAACGGAACCCGTGTCCTTGATTTTGGTTGTGGTACAGGATTACTCAGCCAGAAAATATCTCCTTTTGCAAAAGAGATTATCGCTCTCGATATCTCAGAAGGGATGATTGAAGAGTTAGATAAAAAAGAGCTGTCTAATGTAGAGCCTGTCGTTGATATCTTATCGCGCGGACTTGCAGCCCAACACCCAGCATTCAGAAATCAGTTTGACTTAGTGGTAGCCTCTTCGGTATGTGGCTTTATTCCGAACCTACAAGATACGGTCAGCCTTATTTATACTCTGTTAGAAAACGATGGGGTTTTTGTACACTGGGATTGGTACTTAGAAAACGACAGCGAAGATTTTGGGGTCAGCGAACAGCGCTCCCAGAATGTATTGAGCGCAGCAGGTTTTTCGATTGTTGAAGTCTCAACACCGTTTTCAATCGACACCCCACAAGGTACTTTGAAGGTTCTGATGGGTGTAGGCCGTAAACAAGTGGTTCCTCATCTATAGGTTACTTGTCTGTAGTTGACGTATCTGGAGTTGACGTATAGATAACTCCAGATAACCGCACTCACGCTTAATTGACTAAACCCACATCAACGATCTTTGGATCCGTTATGTGGGTTTTCTATTTATACGCACTTGCGTTTTAAACTAAACGGTTCAATTAAGCGGCCTAATCTCTTCTGCTCATTCTTTCCCTTCCCCAACGACAATCATCGATAAACAACCATCGTTAATTGGCAAATGGCCAATTTAAAAACTGTCTATTCACAAAATTTACAAGCTATCTATTCATAAATTACTAAGTTACAAATGGTGTTTTCCATTTTGGAAATGTAGGCTTGAATACATTTCATTAGTGGAAATGTAAGTGTGAGATATAAAATAAGCCCATAAGAATATTAAGGGTTTAATCATGAGCCACCAATCTGCGTCATCTACTTCTTCAACACTTTCAGAACAACAACAACGCTTTAGAAATATCATTTCAGATGCCAACCTGTCCCCAAAACAGAAGTCGAGCTATCTTGCCTTAGAAGCTGAAGCCAGTCTGCCGTATATGCCGGTAAGCAATGAAGTAGAGCAAGCCTTACAACAAGGTGTGCTGTGTGACATGTTTGAAGGTCACGCCCCATTTAAGCCGCGCTATGTGCTTCCTGATTATTCTAAATACTTACATCAAGGCTCCAAGTATTTAGAGCTTAGCGCGGCTACTAATTTCGACGAAGCATTGAACATGCTCACCATCCTTTATCATCACGTTCCATCAGTGACTTCAATTCCGGTTTACTTAGGCCAGTTGGACGATGTGTTGATGCCTTTTGTTGGCGGTTTGACGGGTGAGCAGGTATACCAAAAGCTGAAGCTGTTCTGGATCATGCTGGATCGCACGCTGCCAGATGCCTTCATGCACGTTAATATTGGCCCTAGTGACAACATTGTATGTCGCACTATTTTACGTGTGGATGCTGAACTCAAGCAGATCGCACCTAACTTAACCTTTATGTACGACCCTGCAGTCACATCTGATGACCTGCTTCGTCATGCTGCGAGCAATATCTGTGAATGCAGCAAGCCGCACATTGCCAATTATCCTGCACACGCCGCTGCGTACGGAGATAAGCGTTTTGGCATCGTGAGTTGCTACAACTCTTTGCCTCTGGCGGGTGGTTCAAACACGCTAGTACGTATGAACCTCAAGCAAGTGGCTCTGAAATCTGAAGACAGCGTAGACTTCTTACAGCAAGTACTACCTAACTACAGCAGCATCATGATCGAATTGATGAATGCACGTAGTCGCTTCTTACATGAAGAGTCTAACTTCTTCGAAGGCTTCTTAACCAAAGAAGGCTTAATTGAAGAAGATCGCTTTGCGCCAATGTTTGGTATTTATGGCATGGCTGAGGCGGTTAACATCTTAATGGAAAAAGAAGGCAAAGCAGGGCGCTATGGTCACGATGAACAAGCAAATCAGTTAGGCCATCGTATTTCTGAAAAGCTGGCTGAGATTGTTGAAAACTCGGAAGTGAAATATGGGCTGGAAGGTAAGGCTCTGTTACACGCTCAAGGTGGTATCAGCCTCGATGAAGATGTGACGCCGGGTGTACGCATCCCTTATGGAACAGAACCGGATCCAGTGTCTTACGTACGTGCGACGGCTGGTCACCACAAGTTCTACACGTCGGGTATCAGCGACATTCTGACCATCGACGAAACGGTGAAGTCCAATCCAGAAGCGATGTTCAACCTGTGTAAAGGGGCGATTCAAGCGGGTTACCGTGAGTTCACCGCTAACGTAGCATCGAACGATTTGGTTCGTGTGACAGGTTATATGATTAAGCTGTCTGACATTGCCAAATATGACGAGCAAGGTTCACGCACCAATACCACTTTCCTTGGTGCTGAAGCTGCAAAAAATACGGGCATACTAGAGCGTAAACCACGCGTAGCGAGCTTAGAGATGTCGCCGACATACGAATAGCTTTAACGTACGCATGTTATGTGTTTCTCGAATACGAACAATGTGAATTATGAAAATTTCTGATCTAACAACTCAAATGGCTAGGGTTAAAAATAATAAGACAGAAAAACAAGCGAAGGTCAGCCGTGTGCTGACCTTTTCTTGTGTTGATGGACCAGGAAATCGCTTGGTGCTGTTCCTACAGGGGTGTAATTTCGATTGCATCACTTGTCATAATCCACACACCATCAACCACTGTAACCATTGTGGAGACTGCGTGAGTGGCTGCCCGAGCAGTGCTCTGAGTCTTATTGAAGGCAAAGTGAAGTGGGATCCGTTAGCGTGTACCAACTGCGATCAGTGCGTCGATATCTGTGATCATAAGTCTAGCCCCAAAATCACCACGATGACGGTATCAGATGTGCTTGAACTGGTTAGGCACAATCAATTCTTCCTGAGCGGTATTACCGTTTCGGGTGGCGAGGCGACCATGCAATTGCCGTTTATCGTCGAGCTATTTCAGGCGATCAAAAGCGATCCGCAATTGGCACACTTAACGTGTTTTATTGATAGTAATGGCTCGTTGACACAGCAAGGTTGGGATAAGGTATTACCTTACCTTGATGGTGCGATGATCGACCTAAAATCATGGCAATCTGAAACGCATCAATGGTTAGTGGGTAGAGGGAACCATCGAGTGTTTGAAACCATTAACTACTTAGCTGATAAAGGCAAATTACATGAAGTTCGGTTACTGCATATTCCTAATAAAAGTGACCTAGATATCGAGGTAGAGCAGGTCGGGTATTACTTGAAGGGTTTGCCAAGTGATGTTCGAATTCGGTTAAATGCGTTTCAACATCATGGGGTAATTGGCGAAGCTTTAGAGTGGGCTAAATGCACCGAACAACAAATGCAGAGCTTTCACGATAAGCTCTACTCAATTGTTCAAAGAGCAATGCAAACCCCTGAGGTATATACTTAGTCTCTTATCAAATTTCAGTCTTTATAAAACCAGTCTTGTTAGTTCAATCTGCTTCTAACAAAGGTCTAGGCTTCTAAAAACAAGTCACACAACCATTTGATCGCCTGATCATTCATGTTTGGCTTGTTCCATACCAAACTATACGCTACTTTTCCGTAATCAAAAGGAAGCGGCTTACTTACCAAACCTTGTGCTTGTTTGGCATGCTCAGCCCATTGTTTTGAGCAAGTGAACAAGAAAGGTGTGTGGTGACATAGCACCGCAGCCGCGCCAAAGTCCGCTACCGATATCGCCATATCTCTAGGCTTATGACATTGCACTAAGTTTTGCTCAAAGTAAGGCTTAGACAGTTCGTTATCTAAGATCCCAATGTGTTTGTAGTCTAAATAGCCTTCAACTGTTAGTTCTTGCTGAGCGAGAGGGTGGTGAGCGCCCATCAAACAAACCATTTCATCAGGAAGAATCGTTTCCCACACCAGCTCTTTATTATCCGTTGGGGGTTGAGAGATATCGTGTGGCAACAGGATCAAGTTGACCTTACCACTGAGCAAAGCATCGAATCCAAGCTCCTGTTTCGAATAGATATTAAGTTTGGCTTTTGGTGCAAGTTCAGTGGTGATTTTGCTGATCTTCGAGGCAAACACTTCGAAGGTACTTTCACGCATCGAAAGTGAAAAGCTGCCTTGATACTCTTGAGGAGTAAAACTCTTTTGGTGAAGTAACCCGTTCATGCTGGAAAGAATCGCGTGAACAGTGGGCGCTATTTTTAGGGCAAAGGGAGTCGGGATAAGCTTAGTGCCGTCCCGATAGAAAAGCTCGTCGTTAAGGATGTCACGTAGCTGAGACAGAGTTTTACTGACACTCGAAGGGCTGACAAAGAGTTGCTCTGACGTTTGAGTGACGCTGTGTGTGTTCAGCATAATATGAAGCGCAGTGAGGTGTTTAAGGCTCACTCGCGATAAATGTAAGTAATCCATGCACAACTCACTCAATACGTGACAACGGTCGGTTTAAGGTTTTATAACAGAAACTAGCGCGCTAACTTGTGATGAGCTCGCGAAAAGTGACCCGCACAGAATGCACCCACAATCGATAGTTCACCTGCCAAACATAAAGCCGCACAAACCTCAGCTAAGGCTTGTGACTTACCATTGCCGTGTAGCCCTAGTAAATCGAGACACGCTTTTTGGCTTGGTAGGCCTGTACCGCCACCGACTGTTCCTAACATCAAGTTAGGAAGCGTTACGCTCGCGTACAAACCACCTTCTTTGTTGAGCTCCATACGAGTCATACCAATCGCAGACTCAGCAACACACGCCGCGTCTTGGCCGCAAGCAATGTAGAGCGCAGCAAGTGCATTGGCATAATGAGCATTGATACCAATCGTACCGCTTAGAGCACCACCGACTGTGGTCATTTGTCCGAACTGCACCATCTTCTCTGGTGTGGTGTGGAGGTACTTAGCGACAAGCTCAGCAGAGATGTTGACCTCGGCTGTGACTTTTTTACCACGGACACTGCGCAAGGTCTGGGTATTGGCTTTTTTGTCGCCCGATAAGTTGCCATCAAGGAAGGCGTGATCGGGTTTCACTGGTGTATGTTCAATGATGTACTCAAATACCGCGTTGGTCGCGATAGTTACCATATTCTGACCAGAAGCGTCTCCGGTTAGAAATTCAAACACCAAGTAAACATGGTTACCTTCGATGTTGATATTGATGTCGGTAAGTTTGCCGTGCGACGTTGTTGATTCAGCTAAGGTTTTAAATTGGTCATACTGGGTCACTGCCCATGCCACAAACTGTCCTGCTTCAACCAATCCTTGGAATGCGAAACCAGGAGTACGTGTTACGCCTTCATTGAGCAACATTGCACTTGCACCACCACAAGCTGTGATCAGCTTTGAACCACGGTTATACGACGCGACAAGCGCCGCTTCAGTGGTTGCAAGTGGGACTAGGTAGTCGCCTTTAGCAAACAGGCCATTGACTCTTAAAGGGCCAGATATACCAACAGGGACTTTTACCGTGCCAATAAAGTGCTCTATGTTTTTCTCATAAGCTTGAATCTGGCTTTGAGTATGAGGGTCGAGCAGTTCTTGCTGCGAGTCTGCATTATCGAGAGCCGCCCAGCGACGTGTAAGGTTTTTTTCAGTCAGGTAAGGGCTCGGAGTCAGTTTATTCACTGGCTTATCAAAATGAGGCTGGAGCTTCTTTTCTAATTCGTCTGCGGAGATGTCGCCTCCTAAAATAGAAACATAGTCACGGCGATGCAGATTTAGTTTTGGCATAAATAGTATGAAGTAAAGTTTGTGCAGCAAAATTGATTTGCGCTGATTCTACCGAGTAATAAACCAGAAACAAGTGCCTGATATAATGAGTTACAGTTTGTATGGATTTAGAGCCATTTGTTAGTCAAAAAGAGGGTAACCATCAAATCGATAAATAGTAGCTCGAATCAGATATGGATATCGAGAAGGCTACCAATGGCTTCGTTTTGACGATCAACCACACTCGCACCAACACGGTTGTAATTTGCGCTTTGTGTCAGCTTTAATAACGCTTCAGTAGAGGAAGAAGCTGGTTCAGGCTCTTTCTCTTTAAACGAAATGGGTTGTTCAGGTTCTATTTGATTGAAGCTCAAATCGCTAGTTTGGAAAGTGTCGTTGGTTTTTGGAGAGTGTTTGGAGTTTTGGTTAAGCTCGATAGCGGCTTCTTCAGCCATGTTGGTTGACTGCTGAATGATGGCGTAACCAGATTGAATACCAGATATCGACATAGCAGAACCTTTTATTGACGTATGAAATGAGTCTAGGCGGACGATATTTTGAGTGCAATGGAGAACGGCTACAAATTACTAAGATCAGGTGGATTTAAGCTAAAATAGTGACATTAGTCTATTAATTGAACAACTCATTCAGTACGTTTAACTCTTCATCTGTCAAAAGAGAAGGTTGATCTGTTTCAAGGTTTTCGTCTATTTCACCTTGAAGTGCTTTCAATTGCTGCGGGTTAAGGAGCTGTATTTTCTGCTTAAATGCTTCAAATTGCTGTGTATTCATAATGAGACCTTAGTTCAAATCCATATGCTCAATAGAGCATAGCTTACTGATTCAATAAATCAAACAAGATTAAGTGAATATTAAATGAAGTTTGAAGTTTCCTAAAACTAAGACAACTATAGATCCCTTTGGTTGTTTTTTGTCCGAGGAATGTTAGGCAAAGTTATGGATGAGTCAATCAAAGTCAGCAAGTTTACATGCGTGTAAGATTTGAACGGCCCTTGTAGATAAAGGGTAGGCAAGTGGTTGCTCTACCTAGATGAGCCTTTTGGTAGAGCAATGTATAAACACACGGAGTGTTCAAAAAATGATCAGTTTCGTTATCTTTTTGTTTTTACTGCTGTTTTGTTTTTCATCTTGAAACTTCTTTTTCAAGCGGCTTTTCAATCTTAACTTTAACTGCAAATTTTGTGGCTAAGGTATGCAGTTCTGGAAGCATTCGATAAATCAAATGTAGCTGTTGTAGAACCATTCTAACAGAGCTCTCATCCTCTTCTCTCCATTCACTTAAACGCTTATCAAGTTCAGGATCGTAAGCGTTTTTTACTTCGCATTGTTCTTGATGACAAAACAGTTGGTCGTTGAGAGCGTCGAGATGCTCGTGTATTACTCTGTGTGCGTCCAGTACCAGTTTGTGTGTTGCTTCGTCATCGATACGTGTTCTATGAGCTCCCAGAGCAGAGATATAGCTGAGTAGTGCATGATTGAGTGTTAGGAATCGGAAGCTCTCATCTTCAGATGTACGATACTTACCCGGCTCAACCAGCATGCTACTAACAGCGGCAGTCAGATTTGCATCATTGTTATGTGCACTGCGGCGTGCAATACGATAGCTAAGGCTGTCTTTTTTGCCTACACGGTATTGGCCAATGATCTGAGCGAGATAATCTTTATTGGAATCAAGCGCATCTGCCATCACCTTGTGAAGTCGTTTTGATTGCCAGTCCGGTAAAATATAGCTAACCGCTAAAACAGCGAGCGCGCTGCCAATGAAGGTATCTGCTAGTCTTGGCAATACAACTGCGTAGCCTTCCCCTAATTGATTGAAGCAAAAGAGCACAAGCAGTGTGATAAAGGCGGTCGCGAAACCGTAGTTATTGATACGGAAAGCGAAGAACATCACGCCACTGACCACAATGAATACCAGCTGACTCTCTTGAGATGGGAAAAAGGTCAACAACGGTACTCCAATCAACAAGCCTGCGACGGTGCCAATGACACGAGCCGTCAGCTTTTGTCGCGTTGCACTGTAGTTTGGTTGGCACACAAACAGTGTTGTTAGCAAAATCCAATAACCTCTTTCAATCTCAAAACCTTGAATGATTCCGTAACCGATCGTCAAAGTGATCGCCATACGAATTGCATGACGAAATAGCATCGAGTCGGTGTTCAGGTTGGCTTTGATCTTATGCCACATCGCCGTCAAAGTATGAGGATTGGTATCGTCCAGTACGCCTTCTTCTAGTTTTTCTGCATCTGGGTTGCTGATATTTGATAGCTGTTTTTCTACGGTAGCTAGGTTATTAAATAAGTAATCTAATTGGTTGAGCAATGACTTCCATTCTGGTTTGTTCTGTTGATGCAGGTGATTAAGTGAAGACATCAGTTCATCCAGTGCCAGAACAGATTTTTCGCCATGTTGGTATTCAGCGCCAACCTTCAGTGAGCTTGCCACTTCTTTACAAGCTTTAGCTTGGGCTTCGAGCAGGTACTTGAATCGAAATAAAACGTCTGATCGCTCAAAGTGTTTTGCCAGTTCTTGATAACGGTAGTGGCTGGAGCTTACGCGTTCATGAATATCCTGTGCGATGAAGTAAGTATTAAGGAATCGGTCACTCGGTCCGTCAATGTGTCCGCGCTTAGAGCGGTTGAGTAGCGTTGCTTTGCACATGTTGAGCGCGTTAACAGTGCTAGCATTGAGTTTGGCTTCAATAATGCGATGTGGTTGGGGAATCAAATCTGAAACTGGATAGAAGAGCTCTGCTTTAGAGCCGATGTAATTGCCGATTTGATCGAATACTGTTGCTAGGTTTTGCTGCACTGGTTGCATCGGCCATACGATCTGCCAAATCATCGACATGAAGTAGTACCAAGCTGCGCCCGTTAACAATAGTAGAGGTTGAAACCAAAGGTTAGTGCTCTCGTGAGCCCCAAGCATGGCGTAGATAGCCACAAGTAATGATCCAAATGCGATACTGGCATATTTAGGGCCAATTGCCCCAAGTATAATAAAAGAGAAGGTTGAAACGAAAAGCCCTATCGCGAACAGCCAAGGCGTATCGAAGAGAATCTCAATAGAGAAGGCTGCAACGGCAAAACAGATAAAGGTTAGCGTGAGTGCTTTCAAACGTCCGGTAAAGCTATCATCACTTTCAGCAAGAGCCGCAGCAATAACCCCTAAAATTAATGGTGTGATCAGTGTGTTTTGACCATAATACCAAGCAGGTACTACAACACCGAGCAGAGTGATGAGAATTAATACGCTGTAATTTATGGTTTTATTCGCCCAATAAAGGCGTAGTTTTGCTGAGAAGTCCACAGTCGCTCACTTGACACACTAAAACCATAATCCTAACAGAAATCAAGCACAAGAATTTGATACTTATCCATAATTTCCCCTAGGTGGTCATGAAAGCGTCGATAAGCAGTGAGACATTATTAATTCTCACTGCATCATGATATAAATTCAATATTCCCAATTAAAGAGCATGCTCCAATGCAGCTAAGCGCTAATAAGACTGCACAGTTTTTTATTCAAAATGAATATCATCAAGTTGAGCTTGATGGTCCACGCCTGCTGTTATCTTCAGTAGGCAGTGAAGAACGTATCCCTTTCACTATTTGGAGTGGCAAGATCGCGATAAAGCGCGGATTGTTTTGGGGATCGTTGCAGTTTTTTGCTAATCAACAAGATGGCAAACAGCGAAGCTGGTTAGTCCAAGGCCTTCCATGGGAACAATGTCGTCAATTTGCGCGCGCATCGGTTGCTGCTTATCAGAAGTGGCATGACAGACAATGTGAACAGTTGGCAGAGCACGTTCCTCAATGGGAAGATGAATTGACACGTCTTGAGCAACTTCCTGCTTTCCTACCGCATTCTAAAGTGAAGACTTGGGTCGACATGGTCAACGCAGGTCTGGAAAATATGACGATGACTCTAGAGGAAGCGGCACAGCGCATGCCAAACCGCATCGCTCGAATGCAGCCATGGTTGTCTGAAACGGAAATTAAGCAAGCCGAGAGGAATCAACAGTGGTTAGAGACAGAAAGACAAAATTGGGAAGTATTGTTTGCTCAATGTGAGTCGTCACCCCTGAACTTATCGCAACAATATGCGGTCTTGATGAATGATGATCACAACCTAATTTTAGCGGGCGCAGGCTCAGGTAAAACCAGTGTTCTCACCGCTCGCGTCGCGTATTTATTGCAAAGCCACCAAGCTCAAGCTGAAGAGTTGTTACTGCTCGCCTTTGGTCGTGAGGCCGCGGAAGAGATGAAGCAGCGCCTTAACAGCAAAATTGGCATATCAGCCGAGAAGGTGCAAGTCAGTACTTTCCACCAGTTAGGTCTAAAGATACTGAATCAAGTTGAACCCGAACGCGTGGTTATTTCTCCGCTCGCGCTTGATGACAACCAACGCCAAGCATGGTGCATTGATTGGTTGAAGAAGCACTGGATGACGCCGACCAACTTTAAACGTTGGCAAAAGCACTTGTCTAAATGGCCAATTGCTTATTTAACCGGTGATGATGAGCTAGGTAGTCATGTTTCAAATCTTAAATTGATTGGTTGGCTTGAAAAACAACTTGAACAGTTGAATGCATCGGGTTTAACGAAAAAAGAAGTACAGCAACAACTGATTGATCACCGTGACTATACGCGCCTCAACAGCGAGCTTTCACTGTGTTGGCCATGCGTAACCGCTTGGCAAAAGGAATTGAAAGAACAGAATCATATCGACTTCTCAATCATGATTAGCCGAGCGACACAGTATGTCGAGAAGGGGAAATTCATTTCGCCTTGGAAGTTCATCATGATCGATGAATATCAAGATATCTCACCAGACCGTTTAGCCTTGGTTGAAGCCTTGTGCAATCAATCGAAAGCGCAGCACCAAGCTTCTATTTTTGCCGTAGGTGATGACTGGCAGTCAATTTACCAGTTCGCGGGTGCAGATGTTGATCTAACGACGGGCTTTAAAGATCGTTTTGAGAGCTCGACAATTCATCATCTAGATACGACTTATCGATTTAACAATCAGTTAGGTTCGGTTGCCAATCGCTTTGTGCAGGAAAACCCGATTCAACTACCAAAAGAGCTCAACAGCTTCAAGCAACAGAAACAGAAGTCGGTTTATAGTGCGCCAAGCAAAGAAGTTGAGAAGATCCTCGATCAGATAAACAGGCAAGCAAAAGGTAAAGCCAATAAATCAGTGATGTTGCTTGGGCGAAATCATTACCACAAACCAGAGCTATTGGAAGACTGGAAAAAGATCTATACCTCAATTGATATCAGCTTTATGACTTGTCACGCGAGTAAGGGTAAAGAAGCGGATTTCGTGATTATTCTTTGCGTTGATGAAGGACAGTTCCCCGCGAAGAAGAAACAATTGCACATTGATGGCGCGTTGACTGAATCTTCGGATGTGTTCCCTTATGCGGAAGAGCGTCGTTTGTTTTACGTGGCAATGACGCGAGCGAAAGAGAAAGTATGGATCACGCACAGTGGCGATGGTTCTGGCTTTGTGCAAGAACTGCATGGCTCTGATTACCCTGTCGTTCGTAAAAAGTGATGTCACTTGGCGTAATTGTCTAAGATTAGATCTTCAAGCCCTGCCTTAATATCACAAGGCAAACGTATAAAGCAGAAGGAATCCGCTATGGAACACGGCTCTATTAACTACATTGAATTTGCTGCGAAAGACATCGCCGCAACTAAGGCGTTTTTCAGCCAAGTGTTTGGTTGGAGCTTCGAAGACTATGGCCCTGAGTATTCTGCTTTTGAAGGTAAAGGCTTAATGGGTGGGTTTTATTTAGCGGATCTAGCGTCCAATGCTGAAGGTGGTGCGGCGTTGATGGTTTTTTATAGCGAAGATCTTGAGCAAACCAAGCGTGATGTGACTGATGCTGGTGGCGAGATAAACCGTGAGATATTCAGCTTTCCCGGCGGGCGACGCTTCCATTTTAGAGAGCCAAGTGGTAATGAAATGGCAGTATGGAGCGATAAGTAGAGAGTTAAGATTCTGGTAAACAAAAAGCCAGCTATGTGAAATGATCCTGTAACGTTGGACATTTCTGTTAAGCGGTAATCAAGGCCTGACTATCGAAGTCAGGCCTTTTAGTTTCACTTTATACGTTTGGTATTGTAGAACTAATAATGCATCAACCTAATTAAGGGCGAGGCAATTTAATCAAGACTAAGCAAGAATCTCTTTTGCTGTGTTTACTACGTTTTCAGTAGTGAAACCGAACATCTTGAATAGCTCGCCTGCTGGTGCAGATTCGCCGAACGTTGTCATACCGATGATCTTGCCACCGAAACCAACGTACTTGTACCAGAAGTCAGCGATGCCAGCTTCTACAGCGATACGTGCCGTAACGTCAGATGGAAGTACAGACTCACGGTATTCAGCGTCTTGCTTGTCGAATGCGTCAGTAGCAGGCATAGAGACTACGCGTACTTTCTTGCCTTCAGCTGTTAGTTCAGCAGCAGCGCTAACCGCTAGCTCAACTTCAGAACCAGTTGCGATAAGGATAAGCTCTGGCTTGCCAGCGCAATCTTTCAGGATGTAACCACCCTTAGCGATGTTTGCTACTTGCTCAGCGTCACGATCTTGTTGTGCAAGGTTTTGACGAGAGAAGATAAGTGCAGAAGGACCATCTTTACGCTCGATTGCCAGTTTCCAAGCAACTGCAGACTCAACTTGGTCACATGGACGCCATGTGCTCATGTTTGGAGTCAGACGTAGAGAAGCGATCTGCTCAACTGGTTGGTGAGTTGGACCATCTTCGCCAAGACCGATAGAGTCATGTGTGTAAACTTGGATGTTCTGAGTTTTCATCAGAGCAGCCATACGCATAGCGTTACGAGCGTATTCCATGAACATTAGGAACGTTGCGCCGTATGGTACGAAACCACCGTGCAGAGCGATACCGTTCATGATAGCCGTCATACCGAATTCACGTACACCGTAGTGGATGTAGTTACCAGAGAAGTCATTTGCTTCAAGAGACTTAGAACCAGACCACATAGTCAGGTTTGAAGGCGCAAGGTCAGCAGAGCCGCCCATGAATTCAGGTAGCATAGCACCGAATGCTTCTAGAGCATTTTGAGATGCTTTACGTGATGCGATGTTTGCTGGATTAGCTTGAAGATCAGCGATGATTGCCGATGCTTTCTCTTCCCATTCAGCAGGAAGATCACCGTTTACGCGGCGTTTGAATTCAGCTGCCAGCTCAGGGTATGCTGCTTCATAAGCTGCAAGTTTCTCGTTCCACGCTGCTTCCTTAGCTGCGCCTGCTTCTTTCGCATCCCACTCTGAGTAAACTTCCGACGGAATTTCAAAAGGACCGTGCTCCCAACCTAGTTGCTTACGAGTTGCTGCGATTTCATCAGCGCCTAATGGTGCACCGTGACAGTCGTGCGTACCTGCTTTGTTTGGAGAACCAAAGCCGATTACAGTTTTAGTACAGATTAGAGTCGGACGAGGATCCGCTTTAGCTGCTTCGATAGCCGCGTTGATAGCGTCAGCATCGTGACCATCAACTGCTGGGATTACGTGCCAGCCGTAAGCTTCAAAACGCTTAGGAGTATCGTCAGAGAACCAACCTTCCACTTCGCCATCGATAGAGATGCCGTTGTCATCCCAGAAAGCAACCAACTTACCAAGACCTAGCGTACCCGCTAGAGAACATGCTTCGTGAGAAATACCTTCCATCAGACAGCCATCACCCATGAATGCATAAGTGTAGTGGTCTACGATGTCGTGGCCTTCTTTGTTGAACTGTGCCGCAAGTGCTTTCTCAGCCATCGCCATACCAACAGCGTTGGTGATGCCTTGACCTAGAGGACCAGTCGTTGTTTCGATACCTGGTGCGTAGCCGTACTCTGGGTGACCTGGAGTCTTAGAGTGCAGTTGACGGAAGTTCTTAAGGTCTTCAATTGAAAGCTCGTAACCTGCTAGATGAAGCAGAGAGTAGATCAGCATAGAGCCGTGGCCGTTAGACAGGATAAAACGGTCGCGGTCAGCCCACTCTGGGTTTGACGGGTTGTGGTTTAGGTGAGAGCGCCAAAGTACTTCAGTGATGTCAGCCATGCCCATAGGTGCGCCAGGGTGACCAGAGTTTGCTTGTTGTACGCCGTCCATGCTTAGAGCACGGATCGCGTTAGCTAGATGTTTGCGGTTCATAATTGCTTCCAAAATTGATTCGAAATTAAAAATTCGTGGATAGATGTAAAAGAGGAACGAAATTCGTTCCTCTTATTTATTCGGTAGTGATTACAGCTTAGCTGCGATCATGTCTTCTAGTTTGCCTTGGTCTACGGCGAAGTTGCGGATGCCTTCAGCTAGCTTCTCTACAGCCATTGGGTCTTGGTTGTGATCCCATAGGAACTCAGCGTGAGTCATTGCAGCAGGACGCTCTTTAGTACCGTTAGAGTCGATTAGCTTCTCTACTACTTCGCCTTCAGCTGCTTCTAGGTCAGCTAGAAGTTGAGGAGCGATAGTTAGACGGTCACAGCCAGCAAGTTCAAGGATCTCGCCGATGTTACGGAAGCTTGCGCCCATAACAACAGTCTTGTAACCGTGCTCTTTGTAGTAGTTGTAGATGTCTGAAACAGAGATTACGCCTGGATCTTCTGAAGCTTCGAAATCACGACCTTCTTTCGCTTTGTACCAGTCCATGATGCGACCAACGAAAGGAGAGATTAGGAATACACCCGCTTCAGCACAAGCACGAGCTTGAGCGAAAGAGAATAGAAGTGTTAGGTTACAGTTGATGCCTTCTTTCTCTAGGATTTCAGCAGCGCGGATGCCTTCCCAAGTAGAAGCCAACTTGATAAGGATGCGGTCGTTAGTGATGCCAGCATCGTTGTACATTTTGATAAGTTGACGAGCTTTAGCAACGCTGCCTTCCATGTCGTAAGAAAGACGAGCATCTACTTCAGTAGAGATACGGCCAGGTACAACGTTAAGGATTTCTTTACCGATGTTCACGTTAAGCATGTCACAAGTGTCTTGAACTTGTTGTGCTTTATCAGCGCTTTGCGCTTTAGCGTATTCGATAGAAGCATCGATTAGAGGTGCGTACTCAGCAATTTGAGCGGCTTTAAGAATTAGAGAAGGGTTAGTTGTTGCATCTTCCGGAGTGTACTTGCTGATAGCTTCGATATCGCCAGTGTCAGCTACAACAGTTGTTAGTTTACGAAGTTGCTCTAATTTATTGCTCATTTTGATCATCCTATGTATCGCAGAACACCCCTTTAATGGGAGAGGTGTGGGCATTTGCAAGCGAACTAATGAAGTTCCTCATGGTTGTACCAGTGAGTCAAACTTACATTAATTTAAATTTTTCTCCGAACGAACATTTGCACAGAACATTTGATCGCTCGATGAGTAAATGATGTAGCCATATTTATCCGATCTAGCCCCAAAGTCAACGGTAAATAGTGCTGTATGGTGACTTCAGTCAAATATATTTCGCTCTAGTAACCATGGGGTATGCAAGCAAACGTTTAGCGGGCAAAGTGAGGTAAATTAATCAACAGTAAAATCAAGGACACTATGCTGAACAAATGCTCCTTGATGTTACATATGTTCAGGGTGTAAGCTTGTGTATCACTTACTGAGCTCTCCTTTATTAGGAAATGCAGCAGGTAAAATAATTGTTAAATATTGGTTGAGTGGTATATGAGTAACAATATCCAAGATGTTTCCGAAGAAAACACTGATCTCCTAACCGAAGTCGCCGTTGCCTACTATCAAGATGGTGCGACTCAAGAAGAGATCTCTAAAAAATTCTCTATCTCTCGTGCAAAGGTTGGTCGAATGCTCAAACAAGCCCGCGATGAAGGGATTGTCGAGATCACCGTGAAATACCACCCAGTATTCAGCGCGAAGATCGAACAACGTTTGATCGAACGATTTGGTGTTAAGCGTGCACTGGTTGCATTAGACCAACCGAATGAAGAGAAGCAGCGGTTACAGGTTGCGGGCTTGGTGTCGAACTACTTAACGAGCACCCTAAAAAACGGCATGGTAGTCACGGTTGGCCAAGGTCGAAACGTATCGTCGGTTGCTCACCATACTGGCGTAATTACCCCACGTGACTGTAAATTCGTATGTGGTATCGGCGGCATTCACCCAAGAGGCGGTATGTTTAATGCCGACCATATATGTAGACAACTCGCCAAGAAATACGGTGGATCTTCTGAAACCTTGTATGCGCCTGCTTATGCAGAGAACAAAGCGCAAAAATCCGCGTTCATGGAAAACAGTACTGTTAAGCAAACACTCGATCTAGCTCGTAAGGCAGATGTTGCATTAGTGGGTATTGGTGACATGAGTGAAAACAGCTATATGGTCGATCTTGGTTGGTTTACGGCGGGAGAAGTCGTCCAATCTCGTTTACTACAAGGCGTGGTCGGTGACTTTGCGGGTTATGACTTTTTTGATGTACACGGCAAAGCCGCAAACACTGTGATGAGTGACCGAGTCATCGGCTTAGGCCTGGAAGAGTTCCGCCCAATCGCTGAGGTAATTGCCATCGCTGCCGAGAACAGTAAGCCATTAGCTTTATTAGGTGCATTAAGAACCGGCGTGGTGGACGTGATTGCAACCAGTGTAAGTAACGCATTAACAGTACTTAACCTCGATGAGCAGATGAAGCATGCAGAGTTAGACGACTAACAGAGTATAAAACAAGGGAGCCAATTTAGGCTCCCTTGTTTTATCTATAGCGTCATGCGTCATGCGTCAAGCAGATAAAGCACCCAACACCTACAACGCTGGTTCTGGAAGTTCTGTAGCAGTAGCTTGAGTTGGTGTTAGATACTCGTACAACTCATCGTAAGGAATAGGGCGAGAGAAGTAGTAGCCCTGCATTAAGTCACATCCACATGCCTTTAGAATCGCGAAGTGTTCGTTTGTTTCTACGCCTTCAGCCAATACTACCATGCCAAAGTTCTTACCGATTGCGATGATGTTTTGCACCATAGTGAGTGACTGTTGGTCGACAGCAATGCTATCAATGAAGCTTTTATCAATTTTAAGCTCATCAATAGGGAGAGCCTTCAACATGCTCAGTGATGAGTAGCCTGTACCGAAGTCATCTAAAGATATTTTAATACTCTTTTCGTGTAAGGCTTCAAAAATGGGTTTCACTAAGTTTACATCTTCAATAAACAGGCTTTCGGTGATCTCTAGTGTTAAGCTGCTGGCTGAAAATTGATGCTTTTCTAGCGTCGCGAACAAGTGATCGGAGAATGACGCATGCGAGAACTGACGAACTGATATATTGATCGACAATCCGATATTTTGGTTCGTCGTCCGGTGTAAATGAGCGATTTGCATAATACTGGATTCAATAATAAAGGTGCCTAGCTTGTGCATTAAACCTGTGCTTTCTGCAATAGGAATAAATACATCTGGCGGGACAAAGCCCAGCTCCTCGTCTATCCAGCGTACCAGCGCTTCTACACTGTGGGTACTTTCATCAGCACGAACTAATGGTTGAAAAACCATAAACAAAGTTTGTTTATCGATAGCGATACGAAGCCTTTGTTCTACTCTCATTTTGTAGAGGTGGGCGTCTTGCATCTCTGTTGTGAAAATGCTGTATGAGTTTTGCTGCTGTTTCGCTTTGTACATCGAAATGTCGGCAGAGCGTAACAGGCTATCTAAATCACTTCCGTGTTCAGGGAAGCGCGCAATACCTATACTACAACCCAACAAAAATTGAGCGTTTTCCACTTCATAAGGCTGGGAGAGTACTTCAATAATTCGTTCTGACAGTCGCTTAATTTCAGATTCACTACTCAGCGGTGTTAAAAACAAGAACTCATCACTGGATTCTCGCACCAACAGGCTGACTCGAGAGCGGAATCGCATCAAACGCAATGCTATTTGTTTGAGTACTTTGTCTCCGAAGTCATGTCCATGGGTATCATTAACACATTTGAAGTTATCGATGTCGATAAACAGCAGTGAGAATGGCTCTGATTGATCTTCGAGCCACTTGCCAATGTTTTTACGCATATATAAACGGTTAGGCAGAGAGGTTAATGGGTCGTGGTTGGCTTGGTAGATCAATTGGCTGCGGGTTTTTTGCTCGTTTTTGGCAATCGACTTTACTAAAAAGTAAAAACCAAACTGAAGAACAGCAAAGGCGAAGAAGAAAGCGCCAAATTCGTTTGCGAAGATGCCATCAACGTATGCCAGCTCTGTCTGCCCAACAACCCAAAGTTTGTAGTCGGGGATGTACTTAGCGCTAACGAGTGAGGGGGTTGTACCGTCATCGATACAGAAAGAATACGTTTCTTTTCCCGCTTTCGCTTCAGTGAGGCTGACACTTACTTGTTCTGAAAAACTTTCTGTAATGTACGCCATTACATCGTTCTCTACCGGCTTTAAATAAGCGTCTAGTGATTCGATGTCGCTAGAAAAAAACTGACGATAGTTGTCTGTTCTAAGTAGAGTTAACGTGTTGTAACTACCTGCGTGCGCATTGTTTTGAAATAAGACAGAGCTGTCTAAGCGTAAGCCTGCTGTCATGACAGCATCAACGCTTCTACCATCGATAGAAATGGATTTTCTCATTGGGATCACGAGGCTATTGAGAAAATCATGGAAATAAGTGCGTCCTAAAACCATTTTATCACTAGACACAGCCTCTAGAAACGAGTCCCTGGTGTACGGGATGTCCAGCAAGTTAACTAGCTGAGACAGCTTTAGATTTGAACTTACTGAGAGGTAATCTCCTTGAGGGTTTAACAAACCGAAAGCAGCAATGGCAGGGTGAGTGTCGAGCAGTTTATCTAAGATTGGCCGAATTTGAATCGAAGCTGTGCGAGTAAAGTCAGACTGTTGAGCAAGCTGATGCCCAACCACTTCAAGCAGTGCTTCTTGACTGGTTAAAAGAGAATCTACTGAGCTAGAGAATATTTCGACTTGGATATGCTGCTGTTTACTAAAGTCATCTCTGTTTGATTGCCACTTGTTTATGCCAAAGACGCTAAAAAGTATCAGGGTAAGCAGTACGATCAGAGCGTACAGCGACCAGATATTTTTCTTAAATAGAGCCATGAGATGCCTTTTGTTGGTTACTACTTTTAACAGACTGCAAGTGACAAACGTTTATATCGCGAGTGTGATTCATGCAACGAAGACAAAACATCACGGATTAAATACTGTAACGGCTATGAACAGATATTCTTGAGTTAAATCTTCACATTCATCAACGTTGAGTTATTCAGTGCCTAGCTGATTGAGCAATAAGATGCTTAAGTGTCATGGGCTTCAGCCATAACCTTTAGTAAGCTCCGTATGCATGCGCAGTATATTCTAACAGTATCATTAAGCGAAGCTGAATTACTTTTTAGTTACGGCAATAGGTAGTTTTTCATTTGCGCCCCATTCAGTCCATGAGCCATCGTAAACGCCCATATCACTTGAATAACCAGCCAGTTTAGCGGCTAATAAAAGGATGCAAGCTGTTACCCCAGAACCACAACTGAAGAACGTAGGTTGAGAAGGGGTAAGATCTAAGGTTGAAAATATCTCAACTAATTCCTCTTGAGCTCTCAATTTTCCATCATCTAATACGTGAGCGAACGGTAAGCAAACTGAATTGGGGATATGACCGCTGCGCAGGCCTTCGCGTGGTTCAGGAACTTCCGAATCGAAGCGAGCTTGTGAACGCGCATCTACAATGTTTGCGCTCTTGCCGGTTGAGCAACTTTCAATCTGTTGAGCGTTTACAAAATAGTTGTCTTGAATGCGCCCGTCAAAATTGCCGGTTCGGGCTGTTTTTTTGTAGTCGCTATCTGTTGTGTAGCCGGCATCTACCCATGCTGGTAAACCACCATCTAAGATATAAACATTGTTATGTCCCATAGCCATAAACATCCACCATGCGCGAGGTGAGGCAAAAGTTCCTGAGTTATCGTAAACCACGATCGTACTGTCTTGATTGATCCCGACTTCACGAGCTCGAGTGTTGAAGTGTTTTTCGGTCGGGAACATGTGAGGAAGCAGAGTGTGTTTGTTACAAAAATCTTTATCGTAGTCGAAACGAATCGCTCCAGGAATAACGTGTCCCTTGATCTTTTTTGACTCACTTGGGATCTTAAATTCAATGCTGGCGTCGAGAATAATGAGGTCGTAGTTATCGGATATTTTCTGTTGTAGCTGTGCCGGCGAGATGAGTGGCTGGTTCATTACAGTAGTGTCCATAATTATTGTGCGGTTCGACAGCGGATAAACTGGTAGCTGTTTTGTTTAGTTATTTGGTTAGTTAATGTATCAAGCGTAACAATAGAATCAATAGGGCAGTCTGTTGTTGGTGGAATTGTTACACGAAATATGCCTGTTTTGGTTCCTTCGCTGAATTCATCGTTTACCATCTCGACGGTTAAATAACGCCTATGTCCATCAAGGGATTGAGTTAGGGTATTGGAAATGACCGTGGCTTCAGTTGTTTTCCCTGTAGAAGGTGCCATCGGGAAATAGGTCAGACATAAAAGTAGCCCAATACCAATCGATAATATAACGAATCCTATTTTCAACTGTTTCATAAAGTAAGCCTTTGAAAGTCATCTTTAAAAGATAAGACAGGCTTTCGATAAAGTGAACATAACCAGTACTGAAAATTGAAACAGCGCCCAAATATAAAGGTGAGCCTCATTGCTCACCTTTATGCATTGCTATTCGACTTTCAATTTTCAACTTCGAGACTGCTGCCTAACTCCAACTGAATTTAGCCATTGTCTAAGTGAGCTCAGCGCATTTTATTCCTTTCTGTTTACCAAGTGATTTGTGAACCGTTACTTGCAACGACTTGTTGTAGTGGTGCTTGACCGTCATAAAACCAGATTTCGATCAACAGAGTATCTTCGCTTAAAGGCGCCGCAAAGTTGGAGGTGAATGTTCCGTTGTCTAAAGGGCCGCCAATGACCTTACTTGAATAATCCGGCTTGTAGGTTGAATCTGCTCTTGTGGTAAATCGGCTATATACAGATACAAACGAACGATCGGTTGAGATGTTACTGATATCAATACTGAGGTCGAATTGATCTACAGAGTTGTAATCGAAACCATCAGGGATTACGAGCTCATCCATTTTGTACGCTTGCGGGCCGTTGGAGATAACCGCATTAACTGGTGTCGGTGCAGGATTTATAGCGACATTGACTGGTGTTGAGGCCACTGATGGTGATGTAACGGGCGCTGATACCACAGGTGCTGACGCTGCTGGTGTTGACGCTGCTGGTGTTGACGTCACTGGTGTTGATGTCACTGGTGCTGTCACCGCTGGTGTTGAAGGCGATGGGTTAGGAGTTGATGCTCCTCCATCGCCACCACACCCTACCAACGTTAGTGATGCGATTAGTAATGGAATACGTATTGACTGCGACTGAGCCGTATTTTTCTTAAGTGCAGCATTCGACAGACTAGATAAGATAGCATTGTTAAAGTTCCGGCGACCGTTTGTTACTGTCTGTTTAATTGGCATATTCATAATCATTCTCCTAAGGCAAGTAACATTGGTCAGCGGTAGGTGTTTGGAACCAATCGGTTGATTGAGTACCACCGGATTCAGCAAAGTTCGCAAAGTTTGGATAGGCAGTGACAATATCTACGTATTCCAGTGGCCATTCCCATTCCGTGTCTGAAGTAATCAATAGCGCCCAAGGGTGGTTGTCTGCGGTTTTAAAATACTTGCCCGCAGCGGGGTCACTGTCGTCAACACCTAGCCCCGTATTGAATAGATTTACTGTATCAAATGCTTCAGTTGGAGCTTGGTCTGGCAAGTGAACCTCCCAACTACGTCCAGGATGTAGAGGTAGGTTTTCACCGTGATAATACCCAGGCGTTGCAAAGATGAATGGGTCGTAAGGCATGTCTATCCAACGGTCTGTACTCACACCGTCTCCCGCTAAGGTAATACCGATTTGGAATGAGAACTGCTCATCTTCTTTACATCCATTACTGGTACGGTAGAAGGTACAGCCAGTGCTAATTTTTTCTGTTAGGTCATTGGCGATAACAAATATTGCTTCGCTACGCCCATCTTCTAGGTCGAGGGCAGTGAATGCACCATTGTGCTTCATGTAGGAGTTTCCGCTACTCACTAAGCTCGGGTCTAAGTTAGGGAGTCGAACAGCAAACCCATTTCTGTACGAAGCACCTACAGCCGCAAGACGTCCATCGATGGTTGATTTAACCACTTTTCCGTCTTTTAAGATCTCTGTGATGCGATACATAATCACAGCATCATTCATGTCGTAATCAGCTTTATAAGGCCAGTTATCTTCATACGCCAAGGTTGCGTAACCAGAAGCACTTGGGAAGTAACGGGCTGTAGCGCCGTCGTTAAGAACATCAACTTGAATATCAACTACCTCACCAGATGTCGAACCACCAAAGTAGCTCAGGTTGGTTTGTTGGCTGAATCTAAAGCGAGCCCAAGTAGTCCCCGTTAGTGCGTTGATATCGACATTTAGGAACAGATAGTTTTCACCAGCATCCAATTGGTAGTCGGTAAATACTTGTTCGTTAGCACCATCGAAGCTGCCATCTTGGTTCCAATCGATCCAAGCTGATAGGTAACCAGAGGTCGAAGCTTCTACGATAATTTTCGAATCAAGCCCGGCTTCAAGGGCGGTGACAAAACCGATACCACCGTTGGCCCATTCATCGTCAATGCCAACACTTTCATCTGATTGTGGAGTTACGTAGCCATCAAGGTCGGCATCGGGTGCATCAGTGCCTAACCAAGTCACACCATCAAGTTCATGTCGAGGACCATTGCTGGCGAGTAGGGTTAGGTAGCTGTCTGGCGCATCACCAAAGTCGATGTTGGAATCTTCATCCACAACTGGCGCATTCGCACAACGAGCGCCATCATTTTGATTAGAAGAAGGCCCATTCGATACAAATTCAACGGCTGGAACAATTCCTGCTGCGATATTGCTCGCGTTGTCTGGAGACAGATTGATACGGTAGATTTTCCCGTCTTGATTTCGAGATACGTAGTAATAGCCGTTTACATCAAAATAACCCGCTCCGAATGTACCTAACTCACCAGTATCACCGATGTAAGTTTCGGCACCGGTTGTAGGATTGAAGCTGTATAAGCCTCCGGAGTTATTATCGATACCATATAAAGAACCATCACTTGGGTGGAAAGCGAAATCAGTCAGTTTTACGGTTGCCGGGCTACCAGCTATTTTGTTAACTGTAACAGTCGCGTTTGGGTCGGCGTCTAACGGCGATAGATCAACGGTGAACAAGCCTTTTCCTGTACGGTAAAGGTAATACACATGGTCATAGACATCGCCGACATAGAAAGTGTGATCGGTTGGTAATCCACTGGTATTGATCACTTCTGCTTGGAAATCCTGTCCAAGGCGCACCAAGCGTTTGTTGGTAGTGTCATAACCGTAGATATATCTGTCTTGAAAGTCGAAACCAACACCATTGATATTGGCGTTCATGCCCGTATCGTCTTCTAACAGGGTGGTTGAGCCTGTCACTAGGTTCACGCCCCAAACTTGTACGGGTGTCGATTGGAATAGGTAAGCCTGGCTCGGACAGGTATCGAATGGCGCTGCGTTGGCGACCAAAGGCGCACTTAATAGCAAACTTAACGTTGTAATTCTCATATCTACATCCTTGTCATAGAAGGTCTAGATACTTTTACAAGTTACGTGCCACTTTTAAGTTGTTGATTTTTATTGTTTATATTCTAAATTACTGAGATGTGCAATATATTCTCAAAATGAGAATTCAAATGAAACTAATCTTTTATAGATCATTTCAAATTGATAAATCGATTTGAGAAGCTGATGTTGAGACCTAAAAAAGCCCTGACTTTTAGTCAAGGCTTAGGTTGTCGATTAGAGGGGGATATGCTTAGTCTACCCGCACACCGAGCAATTAGGCATCTTCATTAAATTCATTTCACGCCAGCTGTGAGACATGGCATCGAGAATTAAAAGTTTGCCTTGCTTTGGTTGTCCAAACTGAGCAATAACCTTGATAGCTTCCAAAGCTTGAGCTGCGCCCACCATGCCAACTACCGGTGCCATCACACCCGCTTCAACACAGCTTAGTGCAGCGTTGCCGAATAGAGCACTCAAGCACTGATAACACGGTGCGTCAGTATCTTGATAAGTGAATACGCTGATCTGGCCTTCCATACGAATAGCAGCACCAGAAACTAATGGTGTTTTCGATGCGTAGCACAAGCGGTTCAACTGATTACGTGTTTCTACGTTGTCACTTGCGTCGAGAACAAGCGAGTGAGTTTCAATCAACTTGCCAAGTGCTTGGTCATCAAGCCTGTGGTCGACAGTTTCAATTGTCAGATGAGGGTTCAATACCTGCAGCGACTCAGCGGCAGAATCGACCTTCTTCTTACCAATGTCAGCATCGGTGTGAAGGACTTGTCGTTGCAAGTTAGAAAGCTCGACAATATCATCATCGATCAGTGTTAGCTTACCAATGCCCGCAGTCGCAAGGTATTGAGCGGAGGCACAACCTAAGCCTCCAGCCCCTAATACTAAGATTGAGCTCTGCTTTAGTGCTTCTTGGCCTTCAAAATCAAACTGCTTAAGAATGATTTGACGGTTGTAGCGAAGCATCTCTACGTCAGACAGTATTTCCATCAGTAAGCCTCGTTAGTAAAGCGTCGAGTTAAACAGTTGGATCTGAACCGTTTCACCGACTTCAACACGGCCGCGTTCGCGCTCTAGTACCACAAAGCAGTTTGCTAAACTCATTGAGCGGAAAGCGCCAGAGCTTTGGTTACCCGTTGTTTCTACCACAAATTGACCGTTTTCAATCGAGTAAATGCCACGCTGGTAATCAGTACGGCCTGGGCCTTTTTTGAATGCAGACTTGGTGATAGCAGGAATAGATTCCGGAGCTGTCCACGCTGTGTGACCAGCCAATTTAGCAAGCATAGGTTGAACCAAAACATACATGGTCATCATCGCCGATACTGGGTTACCCGGTAGGCCGCAGAACCACGCGTTATCCAACTCACCAAATGCGAACGGTTTACCGGGTTTGATAGCTAGCTTCCAAAAACCGATTTGCCCCAGTTCTTCAAGAATGTCTTTCGTGTAATCAGCTTCGCCAACGCTTACGCCGCCAGAAGTCACAACCACGTCTGCTATTTGCTGTGCTTTCTCGAACGTCTCTTTAAGCGTTGCAGTGCAATCTGGGATGATGCCTAGGTCTATAGCTTCACAACCAAACGCTTCAATTAGTGGTTTAATGCCGTAGCGGTTGCTGTCGTAGATCTGACCGTCTTCAAGAGGTTGACCTAGTGGCTTTAGCTCATCGCCGGTAGAAAAGAACGCGACTTTAGGCTTCTGTAACACTGTCACGTGGCTCACACCCAGCGAAGCAATCATTGGAATGTCACGAGGTGTTAAACGTTCACCGCGGCTAAGAACGATATCACCTTGTTTGATGTCATCACCAGTAGGGCGAATATTATTGTTCAGCTTGATGTCGTCTTGTTGAATTTCAATGCCAGTATCAGTTTCAACCGTATTTTCTTGCATGATTACGGCGTCACAACCTTCAGGGATCTTTGCGCCAGTCATAATGCGAATACAGGTGTTGCTTGGCCATTCACCTTCGAACGGTTGGCCTGCAAAAGATTTGCCTGCTAATGGTAGTACTTTACCGTTCTCTAGGTCTGCTAAGCGCAGTGCATAGCCATCCATTGCTGAGTTATCAAAAGGAGGTACGAAAATAGGGGAAAGAATATCTTCAGCAAGGACATAACCTAATGCTTCAGCAAGAGGTAGAGATAAAGTCGTTTGGATTGGTTTGATTGGTGATAGCAGCTTATCTAGTGCTTCTTCAATTGGCATTAAGCCCGGAGCGTCGCAACAGCCCATAATTGAAATCCTTTGGTCGTTATTATTTTGATTTAGTGGTTGGCAATAGTGGCTCCATAATTATCAAATCACAGATGTTCGCCAACGAAATTGCAGCCACTTTAGCATAGTTTAAGCCCCGTAAATAATGACCTCCCTTAAAATATGGGTGTATTTAATCAAAATTCCGAGTATCCTTGTTTGCCATCCAGAAGGGGTATTAAAAGAGGAAGTTCAATGTCAGGTCTTAGCGAATCAGCGAAGTTGGTTAAAGATGCGCTAGCAAGCCGCGGATTAGAGACACCAATGCGTCCTAACCAGGTTAGCCGAGAAGAGAAAAAGGAACGAATCGAACACCATATGCGTGAGATTCTAACTCTCCTTGAACTTGATCTTGCAGATGACAGTCTGGAAGAAACGCCGCAACGTATTGCAAAAATGTATGTGGATGAGATTTTCTCTGGTTTGGATTACGCCAATTTCCCTAAAATCACCGTGATCGAAAACAAGATGGGTGTTCGTGAAATGGTTCGTGTAAAAGACATTACCGTCACCAGCACATGTGAGCATCACTTAGTCACCATTGATGGTAAAACCGCAGTCGCTTACATTCCTCAAGGTAAGATCATTGGTCTTTCGAAGATCAACAGAATCGTTCGTTTCTTTGCTCAACGTCCTCAAGTTCAAGAGCGCATGACACAGCAAATCCTTGTAGCATTGCAAACGCTACTAGAAACGGATGATGTTGCTGTAACCATGGATGCGGTTCATTACTGCGTGAAATCTCGTGGTGTAATGGACGCAACCAGCGAAACAACAACAACAGCTCTGGGGGGTATTTTTAGATCAAACCCAGCAACGCGCCATGAGTTCTTACACGGCCTGCGTTAGAACTAAACCTATTCAGATAAAAAAACGGAGCATTATGCTCCGTTTTTATTGGTTGCTTCATAAGCCTACAGATTTACTATTTTCTTAAACTCTTCCTCTGAGTATTTCTTCTCTGTGCTTTTAGTCAAATCTGTAATCATTTTGTATCTAAGCTCAGTTGCCATATCTAAGGTACGCTTAAGCTGTCCGTATGAGTAGTCGGCAGCCATGTTCAGAGCCGCTTGTTTATCTACTTTATACATGTCTGTTAACGTTTTATCTAAGTGTGCGACCTGCTTGTATAGTTGAGTTTCTTCTTTGTCCCAAGTTGCTTTTAGTACTGGTAAATACTTATCTGGGTTTGTAGAAGCGAGGGCGGTTAAACTACGGAACTGCCAATAAGCAGAGTCATCACTGTAGTTATCATCGCCTACTTGGTACGCTTTTGGGTAATCTTGTAGGGTTGAGTATAACGGCACTAAAACAGATTCTGGTAACACGCCGAAGCTTTGCCAAATAATACCTTGAAGCTCTTCTGGCATCTCAGGGCGAAGCTGAATAATATGCGACTCTAGTTGACGCTCAACTCTAATTGGTCGTTTCGATTTTCCTTCCAAAACCGTGTCTTTATAAGTCGCGCTAAGTACCTCTGCCACATTTTCAACTGAGATTTTTGTATCAGGTTTCATAAACAAAGGGTATTGCGTCATGCGACTTTGTTGATGCAGCGAAGGTGTCAGTATTTTTTGGCCTAACCATTCACGATCGATATTATACTCATCACCAATAACCCCGAATGCTTTTGCAAAATTGAAAGATTTTTCATCTGCGTTATCAAGCAGTTTGTGTTGTTCTACAAACTCGAATATGTCTTTTGAATGCAGTACCTCTTTGTTTGCCAAGTTCACACCATGTACACGCAAGCCATTTGCAATCATGGCGTAACTGTCATCAGGCACTTTTACAGCAATCCAATGGTGACCTGAACCAATTTCAAATAACCACGCCTCATTGGTGTCTGCAATATAGAGACTGTTTCCTTCACCAGCACCATAGGTTTCGATGTAATGACCGAGTAACTCTACGGCTTGTTTTGCGTTTTCTGCCTGAGGAAGGATTAACGTAGGTATAATGGCTTCGATTACGCCATTGTCGATTAAAGGATCTACCTTGGCGACTTTGTCGTTTATTTCTGCGCTGGTTGTTGCTGAAATGGCAACGTTGTGTTCATTAATCCCACGTTCTTCATAGAATTTTCCGTCGCGATTAACGGTATCCGCATCCCAGTCTGGTATCGCAGAGTAAGCAAAGAAGTGCTTTGGCATCGGAACAATTAACCCGTTACCTAACTGCCAGTCACCTTCTTGGTTATCTTGCGCAGGTCGATACTTTAGGTATTTGTTCCAGTTGTTAATGCTAAAATCTTCATTACGAGCAATCATAATGCTACCGTCGTTCGACGCTTCTTTGCCAACAATAAGCCCAGTACAAGCTATCGCATTACTGCTTAGAGCGACAGCTACTGCAGTTGCAAGAAAGGATACAGACCATATTTTCATTTTAATTCTCCGCTTATAAAACAAGATAATTTGAAGTTAACGTTAGTTGTATTTGCAGGTTTTTTATTATCATTTTATAAAAGTCAGTGTACTTATCATCACAAGAGAAAATGCTTCTGCTCGTCACATAACTGATATTTCCATTTGAGAATAATTATCTGAAAAATATGCACTTTTTGAATAAATTGATAAGTTATAGTTGTAAAGTAACCTTGCCATATACGTAGCTTTAATTCGTCGTGTTATGAGAAGTATCATTATCACAACAAGACTTTGTTCGTCTCTAACGTATGGTTTTTTGGTTGCAATCGGATAAACAACAGTGCTGAAGCGCGGTATCTTGTGGGGGCTTTTTTGTGCCTGCAATGAAGTAAACTGTAATGACTGCGAATGTCGTCATTCTCTAAAGCGAGGAACGAGTGTAATAGGGAATCTGTTTGTCTGTGTAGTTTCTGACTTGGTATGAGATCCCCGACTCAGTCGTTCCTCCTTCTAGGGGATGACGGCGTGTGAGGGTTCAGTGTGTATTTTATCGACAGCTTTTCAGAGAAAAACGCTGCTGATCTTGCAGAATGAGAGACTCGTTAACTTTTGTCATTCCCTAAAGTGAGGAACGAGCGTAATAGGGAATCTCTGGCGGCTAAGCAGAATAAGTACGCTCTATAAAAACATAGAGCGTATCTAGAGTCAGTCGCTGGTGGGAATGCTTAAGAAAGATTAAACAAACGTTTAAAGCAATGAACAAAACCGGACGGCTTGTTCTCAGCTTGATAGATATTCAAACCATCATAAAAACTTGCCATGAACTCTACGCGAATCTCATCATCGGTGTTTTTTGATACGCGAGATAGCAACGAAGCGGCTACTGCTGCGTGATCATTAGCAAGGCTGTAATCCATTCCTAGTCGTCCCTGAACGAATAACCACAAATGAGTGATTAACTTTAACTGCTGAGCGTTAGAGTTTTGAAACTTGTCGCTATGCTCAGTGCCCACTGTAGTATCGAATACATTTTGCATTGCCTCATTCGCTTCTTTATTGCTTTCAAAGCGATAGCTTGCATCGATATGTACCTTGGTTAACAGGCCAAGCAACGTCTGACGTGCAGAGTTGTCCGGCTTGTTCTCGCAAGCGTGTCTAAACAGAGCATGGTTTTCATCAATAAATGACTTTAACTCTTTTTCATAGCCAGTCGTCAGCGCTTTTACTGAATCGAGACCAGCGAGCTGCAGACACGCTTCGAGCTTAGTTTGGCGCTGAGGTTCAGTCTGAGTTTGGGTCTCAGTCATTACTCTGTAGCTCTTCCCACGTTACTTCTGCAGATTGCGTGTCGCTGTTTACGAACGCAGAGTTACCCGACAGCATTACTGAAAGGTCCATAGTACGTTGTGTCATCGCTGCTAGCTGCTCAATACCATCGTTGTCTAGACGAACGATCTGAGCTTTCAGGTAACCAAATTTACCTTTGTTCTGCTCCCACCAAACGTTCGACTTAGTGTTGAAGCTGAACACGCTCACAGACTTAGATAAGCGAGTCGCCTTCTTAACGCGTTCTGGATCGGGTTCGCCAACATCAATCCACTCTAAGATTTGGTCATCTAATGACTTCTGCCATAAATCCGGTTCTTCAATGCTAGATAACCCTTTAGTGAACTCAAGTTCAGGAGATGCATTGATACAGAAAGCAATGATACGAGCCATCATGCGCTGTTCTGTTTCAGAAGGGTGTTGTGCAACCGTTAGATTAAAAGAGTCGTAATAGTCGCGATTCATATCGGTTAAAGAAATACGAAACTTATAGATTGTTGGTTTGAGAGCCATTGATAGGGTGTCTTAGATAGAAATAGTGGGGGGATGTTACCTTAAATCTCTGAATAGCGGGTAAAAAAATAGCCAGCAGAGGCTGGCTATTTTTAGAAAGCTTTAAAATACTAAATTAAAGTACTTTGATGCTGTCAGCTTGTGGGCCTTTTTGACCTTGAGATACAGTGAACTCAACTTGTTGGCCTTCAGCAAGAGTTTTGAAACCGTCGCCTGTGATTGCAGAGAAGTGTGCAAATACGTCTGGGCCGTTTTCTTGCTCGATGAAGCCGAAGCCTTTAGTTTCGTTGAACCATTTTACTTTACCAGTAACTGTGTTAGACATGATGATATCCTAAAATTAAATTTTTATTTTGAGCCAATTGTGGCACTGATAGCGCGGAAAAGTTTATTGCTATTGCGTACAACACAACGGGGTTAGTAGTAATCCAACGAAATGTTTATATACAAAGAACTTTCTTTCTAGCCGAGATGAAGTCTAAATCAAATTAGGGGATAGTCAATCGAATCCATAGTGAAAGGTTGCAGAAACTTGGGGGTAGTCAAACTTTGCATTCCTTAAATATCATGGAGTTACAGTTGTATGGTGATTTGTTGTAGTTTTTGTGAAAAAGGTGGTCGAAATTGATGACGAATTTGGAGTAATTGCACTGTTTTGGCACATTTATTTTCCAAATTATTAAGCCGCTAATTGGTGCCTGGCCCCAATTTTAACGGCTTATATTTATAAATCTCACGGTAAGCATCATGTGTCTATTGGAACGAGCTTTTGACTACTTTTTCAAGCGATACAGGTTGCCATTATCGGTACTGAAAAAGATGTCGCCGCTTGGTGAAGTTTCAATGTCTCTTATCCTCTCGCCTAAATCTTCTAAAATACGTTCTTCCTTGATTGCATCACCTTGTCTATTGACTGTCACAATATTGATGTGGGTAAGCTTAAGTGCGCCGGCCAGCAGCTTTCCTTTCAACTCTGGGTATTTGTCACCTTGGTAAACAATCAAGCTGCCCGGAGCGATTGAAGGAACGTAGACTTTTTTAGGCGCTTCAATGCCATCCTTAGTTTCAGACTCGCCTACGCTAATTGGGCCCCAATACTCTTTTCCGTGTGATGTGACAGGCCACCCGTAGTTGGCACCTGTTTTTATTAAATTAATTTCGTCACCACCTCGCGGGCCATGTTCAATCGACCACAGCTTCTGGGTCGGGAAGTCGTAATACAAGCCTTGTGGATTACGATGGCCATAGCTCCAAATCTCATTGAGCACCTTGCTGTTATCCGAGAATGGGTTATCACTTGGTGTGCTTCCATCAGCATTCAATCGTAATATTGATCCGGCGTGAGTCATGGTGTCTTGGCCGTTGTCTCGATCACCACGGTCGCCGATTGAAAAATAGAGGTGGCTATCATCAAAGGTGATACGGCTACCAAAGTGACGTCCGGTGTCCGTTCTGGATTTAGATACAAACACGTCTGTCCAATTGGTAACTTCATTATTGCTGTAATTAGCAGAAGCCAGTGTCGTTACGCCTTCACCATCGACGTCTTTACTGTAAGTGACGTAGAACTTTCCGATTTCAAAAGGGGAGAGCGCGATATCCAACAGACCACCTTGGCCTTTCGCCCAAACATTGGGCAGCCTAAACAGTGTGCTTTGCTCACCCGTCTTTAAATCAACCTGTTTAATGACGCCAGCTTTTTCTGTTACTAGCATGGAGTTATCGTTGATATAAGCCAACCCCCAAGGGATCACGAGTCCGTCGGTGATCTTCTCTACTTGCCATGCAAAAGCAGAGGATATTGGACTCGATGCGATGAGTGCCAAAGCACAGGAAATAAGACGATGATGATTCTTCATGGGAGTCCTTTGTTTTCATGACGTGGTATTAGTTTAGCTTGTGGTCGACAGGTGCAAAGGTTGGGTTACTGAAAAGTGACTATTCATTTATTTAGTTCAACCAGTGTTGTATGAGTAAGCAAGCTCACGTATGTTTAGCCTGCCATTCTCTATTCGATTCCTTCGGAGCATAATGAATACTACCCTTGCAACATCTTCGCTGTTTTCTCTGTCTGTATGTTGTCAGGTTGATACCCAAGCTATCTATTCTCAAACCACCCGATCTCAAAACAGCTGTTATGTTGGATACTTTACATCATGAGTCGTCGATTTGACTTTAAATCGATCCTACTTGCGTGTTTGGTCATCAGCATCGGCCAACTCAGTATGGGGCTGGTATTTCCATCATTACCTTGGATCGCGAAAGACTTTGATGTTTCGCTAGAGCAAGCTCAGCTTCTGGTGAGTGTCTATTTGTTAGGTTTTGGACCTTCTCAGTTTATTTATGGTCCAATTTCCGATGCTCTAGGGCGCAAGAAAGTACTGCTGAGCGGATTATTAATCGCCATGCTGGGACTATTAATGATCATCTTCTTTAGCCATTCATTTACTAGCATGGTGATGGGGCGTTTTCTGCAAGGCTTAGGAACGGGTTGTTGCGCTGTACTTGCTCGTGCTTCCACGCGGGATAGATTCAGTGGGGCAGATTTACCTTTAGCTATGTCCTACATTGCGATGGTCGCGTCTATTACACCTTTGATTGCGCCCGTAATCGGCGGCTTTATTAACTTCCATTTTGGCTGGAGCATGGTGTTCATCTCGCTACTTGGCTATGTCTCATTAGCTTGGGTGGTTTTGGCGTTCAAGTTTAAGGAAACCGTCACTCAGATCTCCGCTATTCCTTCGCCAAAGAAAATGGTTTCTCAATACAAAGAGTTGCTAACTTCTCGCTATTTTATGAGTTTTGCGAGTATTGGCTGGCTTAACTTTAGTTTGATGATCACTACCGTATCAGTGATGCCATTTATTATGCAAAATCAGATTGGCATGACGTCTGATGAATACGCGATGTGGGCGGTGATTCCTGCTTTAGGCATGCTGGGTGGAACAAGTTTATGTAACCGTATTCGCCCCATGTTGGGCAACAAGAAAACTCTGTTATGTACCCCTGTATTGCATATCTCTGCGGCGTTGTGGCTTTTCTTTTGCCCACTTGAGCCTTTGTATCTCATGCTTGGCCAGTTCTTGATGATTCTTGGCAATGGTATTGCATTGCCTTGTGCTCAGGCGTTGGTGATGTTGCCTTATAAGAAGAACGCTGGCGCGGCTGCTGCGATGTCTGGCGGCGGGCAGATGGTGGTGTCTTCAATGGTGAGTATGGGGCTAGTTCAATTAGGGCTAGGAGAAGCGTGGCATTTATCGCTTGTCATCATGTTGTTCACTATTATTACTCTGATTAATATTTTGCGTGGTTTCAGTAGTCAAGAAGCGAGAGAGTCGCAGCTGAGCTAGTTAATTAGTTAATTATTTAGCTAGCGAGTGAAAAACGAAAAGGCCATTAAAGTTCTGAGACTTCAATGGCCTTCTTTATGCTTAGAGCTTAGAGCTTAGAGCTTAGAGCTTAGAGCTTAGAGCTTAGACTTAAGCTGAAATGCCCGAACTATTCACAGACGACTGCAACCTTCTCACTTGCTGCTGTCTTAGCTGGAACTGGATGATCGATCAGTCGAATCGGAGACTCATACAAAGCTGATAGCGCTTGTTCATCAAGTAACTGATCCGCACTGCCTTCAAAAGCAATCTGACCTTTTTTCAGTGCAACGATGTGTGTCGCGTAACGCAGTGCTAAGTTCAAATCGTGCAAAATGACGATCACCCCAACATTTTCCGTTTTGTTGAGTTCAGACAGTAAACCCATAAGCTGAAACTGATGATGCACATCCAGTGCCGAAGTTGGTTCATCAAGGATTAGTACTGGTGATTGCTGAGCCAACAACATCGATACCCACGCGCGTTGACGCTCTCCTCCAGATAAATCATCCGCCAAGGCTTGCGAGAATTCAGTGACACCGGTTCTTTCCATTGCCTGTTGAATGATCGACTTATCTTCAGAGTTCCAACGGCCTAATGCGCCTCTCCAAGGAAAACGCCCTAAGCGAACCAACTCTTCTACGGTTAAGCCTGCAGAAGCGGGGAGCTTTTGCGGTAGATAAGCAATTTTTTTCGCTAAATCTTTGCTTTTGAATGAAGAGAGGGAAGCGCCGTCTAGTTCCACGCTGCCGTGATCCGGCGACATCTGCCCTGAGAGTAAATTAACGAGTGTAGATTTACCCGAACCATTATGGCCAAGAACGACTGTCAGTTCATTGGTCGGAATCGTGAGATCTTCGATTGAGAGAATGGTTCGTTCATCGCGAACCATTTTTATGTTTGAAAGCTGAAACATGTCAGTCCTGTAATTAGATCAGTAGCGAAGCTCAATGGGAGAAGGCTCGTCGTATTGAACTTTAATAAATGGCGTGACTAAGCGATTTTTTTGTTGTCTGGATGCCTAGGGCAATTATCACAGTACTTTCTTGAATCGCACTTATAAACCAGGCAGCAGCTGATTCTGAACAGTTTTAACATCCCCGAACTAGAGTCAACTTTAAGGCTGTGTAAATGATTTTCAGACAACTGGCATGCTTCTAACCAAAGCTTAGCTTGCGCAATAATGTAATCATTGGTCAGGCTTGGTTCGCGTTGCTGAAGTTTTATCAAACTGCCTAACAATAGATCGGCCAATAAATGATTGGTAAATCCTGGGCGAATACGTGTCCATTCACTGATCTGGCCTCGATAAAACTCAGTCAGTGCAAGAATGGCTTCACCAGCATCGGGAATCAGTTCTTCTGGTGAGCCATGTTGATGATCACCATTAAAGAAGCGGTAGCCAGTAATGAACTCTTTGTATCTAAATTGACCGATATTCTTGATGTCGGGCAATGAATGAAGCCCATAGATAGAAATGAAAGTCACATAGATAGGCTGCCAACACACGAGATCCCAGGTTCGTGTTAACCAATACGCTTTGCCTGCTTCTGGGTGGCTTTGCGAAAGACCATCGTAAACTCGTTTGAGCTCTTTATGGCTATTCTCATTTGTTACCGCAATGCTCTTGTTATTAAGTGCACCAAAGCTTCCGCTTAAATAAGGGCTCACTTGTTTTGAGTAAGCGAAGATTTTTTGATGTAGAGACGGGGCTTTCCGACGAGTGATAATATTGTGCAGTTGGGGAAGCATCTTAAATCAATAAATGAGAATCAGTTGCGTTATCATAACGAACATAGTCGAGGATAACCATACAAAATGGAGCATCTACTCGGTGCTTTTTACGTTTTTGAGATTTATAAAGTTTGGGTGGGCTGTCCTTTTTTCAGTGATAAAAGCCACTTTAAGTGATAAAAGTATTGTTGAACCCAACACGCCCTAGTCAAAAATAGAGAAGATGAAAGCTTGAATATGAACACACCTGCATTTGACCGTATCAGCCGCGTTCTGGCTTATATCCATGCGAATCTTAGCTCTGCGTTATCGCTAGAAGATTTAGCGACGCAAAGCTGTTGGTCTCGTTGGCAGCTGCAAAGAGTGTTTCAAGCTGAAACCGGGCTTACCGTGGCGAACTATGTGAGAGAGTTAAAGTTAAGTCAGGCTGCCGAAGAGCTGCTTGATGGAAAAGATCGTGTTATCGATATTGCGCTTGGTCTCGGATTCAATTCAGAAATAAGCTTTAGCCGTTCGTTTAAGCAAATGTTTGGGGTAAGCCCAAGTCAGTATAGAAAAGCAGGCAAAAGAGTAGGGCTAAAAAAGCCGATACAAGTATCAGAAACGGTGAGTAATTCAGAAAATAGGGCGTTAAGTTTTGTGGAAGTGCGCATTGATGAAAGAGAGCCTTTCTTAGTGAAAGGAATGACATCAGAAATCAGTGGCTTGTTTTCACTCACGCAAGACTTCGCACAGAAAGTCCCTCAGCTATGGTCACGTTTAGAAGGTGAGGTTGAAATCCCTGACGCCAACATGCTCCAGTTTATTGGTGTTGTTGACCTGACTCAGTCTTGTTTTGACGGAACCAATATTTACTATTGGGCGGGCGTTGAGCTTCATGACGAGATCTCTATCCCGCAACTGCCTAGTATTATCTCTGATAAGTTAGAGGTGCTGACCATCCCTAAGCAAACCTATGCTGTAGTAAAGCACCGTGGTCCTATAGAGCATCTACCCCATACTCTAAGTTGGTTTGTGCTTAATTGGCTTCCAAATTCAGGTTATCGTGGCGTTGATGGTTATGAACTTGAGATGTACCCATTTGGCTATCAAGCTCATGCTTCTGATGCGGAAATGGAGTACTGGGTTCCTATTATTAAATCGTAGTCATATTTCAGCTCTCCGACTTTCTCCCCCCTTCTCAAAAGCCTTTGTGTTACAAGGTCAAAGGCTACAAGGTCAAACGCTACTAGGTCAAATGTTACTAGATCAATTGTGTGTTTAATCAGCAATTGACCTAGTTTTACTCAAAATAGGCCAAGTTCTTTTTGAATTTGCACCAAATTGTTAATTATCCCTTCTCTAGATACATACAATGCAAATGAGATTTATTACTATTTACAATTAAGCATTGGTACCGAGGGAATCATGACCACTCACACTCGTTTTAAGTATTCATCATTGGCAGTCGCGTTGCTGACTGCGTTTTCAGCGCAAGCATTCGCGAAAGATACCGCTACTTCCGCAGATTCGAATGTAGAAACTATTACTGTTATGGGTAAAGCCTACCGTAATACAGCAACGAAAACCGTTTTAGCGCCAGAAGAAACGCCGCAAACACTTAACGTTATCGAAAGCGAACAGATGGAACAACGTGGTGTTAAGTCTGTAATGCAAGCTCTTCGTTATGCACCAGGTGTATCAACCGAGAATAAAGGTGGTGCAGTGGTTCTTAGTGATTGGGTTAAAATTCGCGGTTTTGACTCTACGAATAACTATTATGACGGAATGATGTTGCCAATCCTTCCTGGATGGAACGTACAACCTCAGATTGATCCTATTGCGATGGAGCGTTTGGAAATATTTAAAGGTCCAACATCGGTACTTTACGGATCAATGCCACCAGGAGGCATGGTTAATATCATCGCAAAAGCGCCTAAGTTTGAAGAGTCTACAAAAATTGGCTTAGCAACGGGTTTAGATAACTTAGTTGAAGCGTCAATTGATACAACGGGTGCTTTGAGTGACAACGTTGCTTATCGCTTGGTTGCTCTGGGTCGTAAGAAAGATACGCAAGTAGACGGCGTTGAGGAAGAGCGCTATGTGATTGCGCCATCAATCGATTGGTATGTGTCTGATAAAACCTTTATTAACTTCAATCTTTATTATCAGAATGACCCTGCACTAGGTCAGAACGTGACACTCCCATTAGCGGCGATTGAATCAGGAAAAGTCTCACCTTCGACATTTGCCGGGGATGTTAATTACAACACCATCAAACGTGATTTCTTGATTACTGGTTATAAATTTAACCATGATTTCAACTCAAATTGGGCATTTCTTCAGAATTTCCGTTATATGAAAACTGACTTTTATCAAGAAAGTACTAGCAGTGGCAATTTTGATGCTTCAACTGGCTCATTAGCTCGTTCGGCATATAGCACCGATGAAAGTTCTACGGGTATTAGTGTTGATAACCAACTATCGGGCTTAGTGTCGACTGGCTCATTGGATCACTATTTACTTTTTGGTGTGGATTATCGAAACACAGAGGGTGATGTAGCCTACGACGCTTTCGCAGGTGTTGATAGCATCAACCTTTACAATCCAAATAACAATAAGCTGAATCCGAATGATTTTACAAAAACGTATTATCAAAATAACGACATTGAAGTGAGTCAGCTTGGATTCTATTTCCAAGATCAGATGTTGATTGATAATTGGGTGTTCATTGCTGGTGGTCGTTTTGACAAAGTCGAAACAACGACAAAAGTATCAGTATTGGGTGGTGCACCAAGCAAAACGGATACTGATGATACAAACTTCTCATACCGCTTAGGCGCTTTGTACAAATTTGATAACGGTTTATCTCCATTTGCTAACTTTGCTACCAGTTTTGAACCGAGTGTAAAGTTAGATACTAACGGTAATAACTTAGATCCTGAAACCGGTGAACAAGTCGAGTTTGGTCTTAAGTATGACTCATATGAGAATATGATTTCAGGTTCGATGGCTCTGTTCCAAGTGAATAAGAAAAATGTTGGAGTTCGTCCTGATGGCGCTTCACCATGGACTTCAGTTGGCGAGATTCGCTCACAAGGTATTGAGTTGGAAGGACGAGCACAAGTCACTGAAAACTTGGATGTGTTGGCGAACTACACATACACCGATATGGAAATTACGGAAGATAGAAATGCGTCAAATATCGGACAAACACCAGTATTTGTACCAGATCATACTGCAAATGTTTGGGCTAACTACTTTGTACGTAGTGGTGCAATGAGTGGCCTTAGAGTCGGCGGTGGCGTGCGTTATGTGGGAGAAACTGTTCTAAACGATACGTCAGACAAAAATAAAGGCCAAGTACCATCATATACTTTAGTTGATTTGTCTCTAGGTTATGACTTAGGAGAGGTTAACAGCTCGCTTAAGAACGCAACAGCTAATGTCGTTGTAAATAACATATTCAATGAAGAGTATTACACTTGTTGGAATGAGAGCTATTGCTGGTACGGTCAAGAGCAAACTGTAGAATTTAATGTTAATTACGAATTCTAACTAAGTTAGGGTTATCAATTTAAAGCAGCCATTACTGGGCTGCTTTTGTCGTTTGAATAAATATAGAATTTAGATTGAGTAGGCAACAATATGAATTTACAACGAATCGCTTCCCATGTTTCTAAAATAAAGAGCTTGCATATAAAGCTGGCGGTATCCGTATTAGCGAGCGCTTTATCGTTTAATGCGATGGCCGATTACCAAGTTGAAGACAGCGAGGGCGTTAAAACCCTTGAAGCTCAGCCTGTTAGAGTGGCGGCGCTGAACTGGGACATAGCCGAACAAGTGATTGAACTCGGTGTAACACCAGTAGCAGTACCTGATATTGCTGGTTATACCGACTGGGTTGTTCAGCCTGCCATTCCAGAAGGCGTGGCGGACATTGGCACTCGAACTGAGCCTAATTTTTCTGCTTTGAAGAAGCTAAACCCTGATGTGATTCTTATCGCTTCGCCTCAGAAAGATCTTCAGGATCGACTCTCGGAAATTGCGCCCGTACTTTACTACCAAACGTACAGTGAACAACACAACAATGCAGCGGCTGCTATAGAGAACTTCAAGAAGATAGGTAAATTGCTTGGCAATGAAGAACAAGCGAACAACAAATTGGCAGTGATGGATGAACGTATCGCTGTTCTAAAAGCTGAGTTAGACAAAGCGTATCCGGGTGACAAGCCAAAAGTTACTTCTTTCCGTTTTGCGAGTACCACATCGGTGTTTATCTACGGCGATAATTCGATTCCGCAATATGCGCTTGAACAGTTAGGTTTTGAAAATGCGATGGATCTTCCTGCGAGTCAGTGGGGCATCAGTCAAAAACGAATGACAGAGCTTAAGAACGTAAAGAAGGGCATTGCGCTTTACTTTGAACCTTTTCCATATCAAGAAAAGTTAGACCGATCTCCGGTTTGGAAGAGCATGCCCTTTGTTCGCAATGGTCAATTTAGCCCAGTAGCGGCAAGTTGGAGCTACGGCGGTGCTATGTCGATCTTGTATAACGCAGAAGCCATGGCGCAATCGCTGCTGAAGTTAGCGGAGCAGTAATGAAATCCAGTGGTTTTATGATGGGGGCTGTGCTGCTTTGTGCTGCTCTTGTTCATTTATGGTTAGGGCAGTCGGAATTTGGCCCTATTAGTGAGTTGCTCCAGCAAGTCTCACAGATCAGTGACATCGCGACATTCAACTCAATGGTTGATGATTCATTCGAGTTGATGGCGTTAGCCTATGTCAACTTACCTCGCTTGGTGATGGCGATCTTGGTCGGCGGAACACTTGGCACCATCGGCAGCTTGTTTCAACAACTGACACAAAATCGCATGATGTCACCGCTAACCTTAGGTACGTCGTCAGGTGCATGGCTTGGTCTGGTTATTCTGAATGTGGTCGCGCCGATGTTGGTCGCTCAGTATTCAGTTTGGTTTGCTCTAGTTGGCGCGCTGCTTGCGATGGGGCTGATTGTTTCGATTGTCGGAATCAAAAACATGAGCGGCTTGCCAATTGTATTGGCGGGCATGGCGGTCAACTTGTTGCTAGGGGCATTTGCAACGGCGATTATTCTGCTTAACGACCAGTACGCACAGAATCTGTTTGTATGGGGAGCGGGCGACCTAGGGCAAAATGGCTGGGAACAAGTGCTGTGGTTGATGCCTAAGTTACTGCCGATTTTTGCCATATTCTTGTTGGCGCCACGAGTTCTGACTCTGCTTTCCATCGGCACAGAAGGGGCAGCAGCGCGTGGCCTTAACATCGGAACGACATTCTTTGTATTGATGGCGGTTGGCGTTTGGTTGGTGTCTGTGTCGATTACCTCAGTGGGCGTGATCAGCTTTATCGGCTTGATTGCTCCGAACATTGCTAGGCATCTCGGTTTTCTAAAGGCGAAATCTGAACTCATCGCAAGCTGTGTATTAGGTGCGTTACTGCTGTGTGTCACTGACAGCTTGGCTATCTTCTTGGCGCAGTGGTCTTTGGATATGATTCCAACAGGGACGGCAACCGCAGTGATTGGTGCTCCAGCTTTGATCATTATTGCTCGCAAGCAAATGTCTGCTCAAGATCAGCTGTTTTTCTCAATGCCTAAAGGTCCGAAGTCTATTTCATCGTTGGCTTACTTCTTATTGGGCACGATGATCGTCGGATTGCTGGCGTTGAGTACATTGTCACAGCCTTCTTCTGATATGGGCTACTTTTTTATTCCAGACGCATTTGAATGGTCTATTCGTTGGCCGAGAATGTTAACCGCGATATTCGCAGGTGGTGGCTTAGCGGTGGCGGGTGTAATTTTACAAAGATTGGTCTACAATCCGCTCGCAAGCCCTGACATTCTTGGTGTGTCGGCGGGTGCGGTTCTGGCGTTGATTTTCAGTAGCTTGTTTATGGGTTATTCGATTCACTCATTGAGCCCTTGGGTTGCTTTCTTAGGCAGCGCGATTGCACTGTGTTTATTGCTATTCCTTGGCAAGAAGCATCAGTTTGCGCCATCGATTTTGATCCTTACCGGTATTTCGCTGACCGCTGTATTGGAAGCTTTGGTGCAATTCTCTTTAACACGAGTGGGTGAGGGGAAATACACATTATTGGCTTGGCTAGCTGGCTCTACTTACCGTGTGGAGCCTGAGTCTGCCACTATAATGGCTGTCGTGATAACGGCTTGTATTGGTGTTGCTCTGCTGCTGAGTCGTTGGGTGACCTTAATTGCGACTGGACGACAGTTCGCGAGTGCCAGAGGGTTGAATATCAATATCGCCTACGTGGCACTGTTGTGTATTGTTGCGATCTTATGCTCGGTCGTGACAACAACCATGGGGCCTGTCGCGTTTGTCGGCTTGTTAGCTCCGCATATCGCTGCAATGGTGGGGGCTCGTTTGGTTCGAGAGCAGATCATCTTGTCGTTTTTAATTGGTGCTGCACTCATGCTATTTGCAGACTGGTTAGGGCAAGTGGTGGTATTCCCAGCTCAACTCGCTGCAGGGACGTTAGTTTCCATTATTGGTGGTAGCTACTTCATCTTCTTGTTATTGAAATCTCGAAGAACATAGGTTCTCCCAAAACTGAGAGTCCTTGATTATCAAAGCTATTGGTAATAAAAGATACGAATGAAAAGCAGTGAATGGAGCGATCCATCACTGCTTTTTTTATTGATGTCGTTTGTGTAATGGGGCGGTGTTAAGCAACACAGGTCTCGCTTCTTAATGTGCAAGTTTGGCATATGTTAATAAAATGTATAACCTAAAGGTCTGACCACTTATAAGGTAGCCACCATGCCAAACCTCGATCGTATTACTTGTTCTATCGATGAAAACCAAATTGCGACGGTTGTGTTGAATCGACCCGATAAGCTCAATGCTATTGATATGGCGATGTTTGAAGCCGTTAATGACATGATAAGTGAACTCAAGAAGAACAGAGATATTCGAGCTGTTATTGTTAAGGGCAGTGGTTCCGATTTTTGTTCTGGCTTAGATGTTAAATCGTTATTGAACAGTAAAGTTGGGGCGATGAAGCTTTTGTTCAAATGGTTACCGACATTACCTAATGCTGCGCAGCACTTTTCGCTTGGTTGGCGAGAGATCCCATGTCCTGTCATTTTTGCGATTCATGGTCGTTGTTGGGGAGGCGGCCTTCAATTAGCCAGTGGTGGTGATTTTAGGATGGCCAGTCCAGACGCGACTTTCTCGATATTGGAAGCCAAATGGGGTTTGATTCCTGACATGGGAGGCGCCATCGCATTTCGAGAGTTAATGCGTAAAGATCACACCTTAGAAATGGCGATGACCGCTAAAGAGATCGACTGTGAAACAGCGAAAGACTATGGGCTGGTAACCAAGATTGCCGAAGACCCTTACGCTGAAGCTTATGCGTTGGCACTTGAGTGTGCGAATCGGTCGCCAGATATCGTCGCTGCTAATAAGAAACTCTACAACAAGACTTGGTGGTCAAGCCCAGGTATGGCAGTGTTCTACGAGACCTGGTATCAGATAAAGGTAGGGTTAGGTAAGAACAGAGCAATTGCTGCTCAACGTGAAATTCATCGAGACAAGCCACGTCCATACGTCGCCAGAAAGTTTAAATAGCGTTTGTACAGGAATAACGGATATTCCATTTGTTTATGGGGCTTTGCGGTAACCTTAGATCAATTTAATGTCTAAGGCTAAATGAGCAATCTGATGAACAAAACTTTTACTTACTCGCTAGCTGCCACCGCAATTTTTACAAGCTTAAATGCTTTCGCAAGTGGTTTGTTTTTACAAGAAGCTGTTGTCGCCAATGCCGGTACTACTGGTGCCGGTGACGGTGTTTATACTCGTTCGGCTGCGGCGATGTGGACGAACCCTGCCACCATGTCTCACATGGGCGAAAGCAAAACCACCATCAACACAATGGCGTTTGATCTTGAGATGAAATATCAAGACAACGATGGTAATCCAGATGGTAAAGCTCATTCAGTCATGCCGTCATTTGGTGCCTTTCACGCTCACCAAGTGACTGACAAATTACACCTTGGTATCGCGCTGGGTGCAGTCGGGGGCTCTAGCCTTGATTACGGCAGTGAGTGGGCGGGAGCTGAACTCTTAGAAGATATCACCCTCACTGCGATGCAAGTAAACCCATCACTAAGCTACCAACTGAATGACCAGTGGTCGGTTGGTGCCGGTATCCAGTTAAGTTGGGCTGCGTTACAACAGTCATCCTCTGTTTTTACAGCAAAGCAAGACACTGACTGGGCTTATGGTTATAACCTAGGTGTAATGTTTACGCCGTCGGATAAACTTAAGTTGGGTGCTAGCTATCGGTCAAAGCTTGAGCACGAGTTTAATAATGAGTTAAGAGGGGTAGAAGATTTGTCTAACTCTCTAGCTATGGATCTTGCTTTGCCAGAGATCGTTGATATCAGCGCTAGTTACGCACTTAACCCAAAGCTCGACTTATTGGCTAGTGTGCAATTACATCGTTGGAGTGAGTGGGATACAACGGTTCTTGATTTTGGTGTTGCTGGAAGTCCAATTAGTGGTGTTCCACTTGAACGCGATTGGGACGACGTGTGGAAGTTTGCGGTTGGTGCTGACTATCAATTGAATTCAGATTGGCGTTTAAAAGCGGGCTTCTCTTATGAGACCTCGCCACAAGATGATCCGTCAATGCAGTGGGTTGACCTTCCTGTAGGTGAACAGTATCGCTACTCGGTAGGTGCTTCAACGTATTGGGATGATATCTTGATCGACGTGTTCTACGAATACGCAGATTTGGGTTCAGTTGATATGAACCGAAGTGGACCAAAAGGTAATACTTCGCTAAACGGTTCTTTCGACGGCCGTATCCACTTTGTTGGGGTTAGTGCGACCTTCTAATGACATTACGTAATCTATTACTTGTTGCTGCGGCAATGCTTGGTTCGACGGGTGCTTTTTCTGAAGAGAAGCACCCTGACGACCCGACTAAAATCGTGACCAAAGCGGGCGTTGCTTATAACGAAAATTTGCAGTTCTCAGGCTCTATTGGTTTAGATGAAGCGCGAATGATCAATGTTCGTGTCAATGCGGACGGTGAAGAGTGGCGATTAGGCGGTTCATGGCTGTTGCCGATGGGTATCGTGAATTTCAACTTTAGCCGTTCTGAATATGACAACGATGCTTATAAGAACAACTACAGTATTGGCACATTTATACCACTGAGCTATTTCGATATTGAGCCGTTCGGTTGGCAAATCTTCCCTATGGCTGGTTACAGCTATAATGACGGCGAAGTAGCTGTTTTCGATGACGATAATGTTGGTTCTGACTATGTGTTGATGCCGAGTTCAACACACGGTGGCTACATTGGTGCGTTTGGCTTAAAAACGATTACGGATGAATGGTCTATCATGGGCTTCGGTGGTGGTTCGATGGGGTCTGATGATTATTCAGGGTATTGGGCTGGTGTCGGTGCGAGTTATAAATTGAGTGATGCTCAATCATTCAATTTCTTCACAATTTTTGCTGAGGATGATTTTGGAGAGAACAACAGTGTTGGCGCATCTTACACCTATGAGTTCAAATAGCTGTTAGCAATTCGCAGGTGGACGCCTCTCGTAAGAACCATTCACTCAGTCCAGATTAAATTAAACAAAGTCGCTTATTACAACTGAGCGACTTTCTTTTATTCTATTTCCCAATCTTTTTTATCTCCTTCTGCTGCTTTCTTCCTCTTTCTCATATGAGAGTACTGCTCTCTTAATCTAGATTAAGTTTTCCTCGTCTTATTCTCTGTACTATCCGCATAAATCAACGCCCATTCAGTAATGGACAAAAGAGAGTCACTTTGTGAAAAAGAAGTGGTTCTCTTTTGTCTTTTAAAATGGGCAAACATAATAAAGATTTAATGAGGATAAGACTTGAGCACTTTGTTTACAGAAACCCACATTGGCAAGATGACACTAAAGAACCGCTTCATGAGAAGTGCAACGTGGGAAAATATGGCCACCGAAGATGGGCATATGACAGATAAACTGTACGCTATCTACGAAGAGTTGGCTCAAGGTGAAGTCGGCCTGATCGTGACGGGTTACGCGAACATCGTTGAAGAAGAAAAGCCCAATGCGGGCATGATGGGGATGTATAACGACTCATTCATTGAAGAGTATCAAAAGCTGACTCAACTGGTGCATGACAACGACTCTAAAATCGTCATGCAATTGGCATACGGTGGCACAAAGACCACGCATGATCTTGGCGAACGAGTGATCTTTGCCCCGAGTGAAGTTCCTGAAAAAGGGACTCAGACACTGGGTAAAGCGATGACCAAAGACGAAATTGATTACATTGTTGATGCCTTTGCTCAAGCGTCTTTGAGAGCTCAAAAGTCAGGCTTTGATGGTGTTGAGATTCATGCTGCTCACACTTACCTGATTAACCAATTTTTAAGCCCTTATTACAACCAACGTGAAGATGAATACGGCGGTAGCTTAGAAAACCGCATGAGATTTTTGTTAGAGATCTATACCGCGACGCGTAAGCTGGTGGGTGATGATTTCCCTATCTTAGTTAAGCTTACGGCTTCGGAGTTTTTTGAAGGTGGTGTCACCTTTGGCGAAACACGTTTTGTCTGTAAAAAGCTTGAACAAATGGGCGTGGATGGCATTGTCGTGTCAGGTAATATTCATGGTAAAGCAGACACTATGATTGGCGAGTCGCACGATGGTTTTACCATTCAAGCTGAAGGCTATTTCCATGAGTATGGTCACGCGATCAGCCAAGACGTTAATATCCCAGTGATCACGGTTGGCGGCCTAACGGATTTTGATGCTATCGAAGCGATTGCAAACAACACGGGCATTGAGTACTTCGCGCTTTCAAGACCGCTGCTTTCTGAACCCCATTTAGTTAAGCGTTGGAAGGAAGGGGATAGAAGCCCTGTTGAATGCGAACGATGCTCTAAATGTCGTACTAAGCGCGGTAACTTTTGTGTGGTGAATAAAGACAGAAAAGTACAGCTTGCTCGAATGTAGTCGCTGAACCCAGCTCCAAGCGAGCTCCGAAGTTTATAGCTGAGTCTAAGTTTGAGCCTGTGTAATCGCGCAGGCTCTTGTTCATTCCGTATTCCACGAAACGAAATTTGAAACCTTATTAATCACATCTTCCTGTCAAATTGGTGCGACTAAACAGATACACTACGCCTGTAAATTATCCAACCAAGTTATCGATAAAAACTGAGCAAACTTTGAAACTACTTCCTCTTCTTAAGCAACCTCGAATCCACTGACGTCTCTTTAGTTTTAGCGATATTGCTATAATTTAAGCGTGATACTCACTATTCATCCCAGTGAACCCTGTGTTTATAGGGCGTTAGTTTGTGCACCTTGGATTTGCATCGTCGAACATTTTTGATAGTTAACGAATAAAACTAAATAGATCATTCAGAGGTAAAAATGCAAAAGAAGCATTGGTCCAAATTCGAGTTGCTGCATGAAGTCGTAACCAACCCCAATATTCATGTAAAAGGTCAACACAGTTATTACAGCGATTGCTGGGATAATGGTTTTGAACAATCGGTAGTGCGCTATTTACACGGCGACGAAGTCAGCCGCCAGTGGGAGCCTCGATGGAAAATCGACGAACTCTATATCGGCGATTATGTCTGCATTGGCGCAGAGGTTGTGATTTTAATGGGTGGCAACCATACACACAGAGTTGATTGGTTTTCACTGTATCCATTTATGGATGTTATCGACGACGCCTACATTGGCAAAGGCGATACTCACATTGAAGATGGGGTGTGGTTAGGTATGCGAGCGATGGTGATGCCCGGTGTGACGATTGGCGAAGGCGCTGTAGTTGCAGCGAATAGTGTGGTGACTAAAGACGTCGCTCCCTACAGTATTGTCGGTGGCTCCCCAGCTAAAGTCGTTAAACACCGCTTTGATGAATCCGTTATTGACGAGCTCATTTCATTCAAAATATACGAGTGGCCAGAAGAGAAGTTTGAAGCGTTGAGACCGTATTTATGTAACTCAGACTTTTCAAAGTTAAAGCCGGCGATAACGGATTACGACAATTGTTTGTAAGGAGCGCTTGTAACGAGCATTTGTAAGGTGCGTTTTTAAGGTACGGGTATAGCCACAGATTTGTGTAGAAAGATCTGTGTCATATTTATATTGAAAAACACGTTAAATCAGTCCGTTACCTTGCAATACTCAACATGGTGTACCAATCTTATTTCATAAGCATGGATAAGGATTGTGTATGCCCGCAAGTTCAATGAAAAACAAAGGGGTGGTGGGGAAAGTCCTACTGCCTTCTTTACTCATAAATCTTCTCTCTCTCGCCGTTCCGTTAACGGTTTTACAAATTTACGATCGTATTTTACCTAACCAAAGTTACGGTACTGCCACTTTGTTGTTGGCGGGTGCAGCGTTGGCTGTTGCCATGGAAGCATTAATCCGGTTTGTGCGTACTTGGCTTTTGTCAGCCGCGGCCAGCAATACCGAGAAAGCGACCTATCAAACCTTGGTTGAAAGAGTAACAACGGCTTCATCAGGCCATCTTCGCCACATTGGTGTTGGCGGTGTAGAAGAAGGACTCGGCTCTGTATCAAAAGTCAAAGATTGGTATTCCGGTGGGGTGATTGCAGGCTTTATTGATTTGCCTTTCGCATTGATCTTCTTGGGTTTGGTGGCTTACATCGGCGGTGAGCTGGTGGCGATACCTTTGGCAGTTTGGCTGATTACTCTCGGAATTGTTTGGTTATCTTCTATTCGCGTTAAAAGCCTAAGTGAAGAAGCTTCCCAAGATGAGCAGGAGCGAAAAGCGTTTTTAATTTTGCTAAGCCAAACCATTCAAGGAATCAAACGTCAGGCTGTTGAGTCTCGAATCTTCAATCAATTTAAATCCCTCAATAATGTTCGCTCTCAGTCTAAAGCGAGAGAAGAAGAACAGAACGCCTTCGCCCAAGAATGTATTCAGCTTGCTGCATTAGCCACGTCAGTTTTACTCGTGATCACTGGCAGCTTATGGGTGTTGGATGGCCAGTTAACCACAGGTGGATTGGCGGCATGTTCTATCTTATCGGGCAGAGCGGTTGCACCTTTAAGTGCTTTAGTGGGGGTTCGAATCAAGCTTAATTCAATACACAGTGCCAATCAGGCAATAGAAAAATTGAGTGACTTGTCACTATCGGAATCTTCAGACTATGAGCAAGCTGAGAGCCACTTATCTGACTTTGAGACGTTGGAAATCAAGCAAGCGACCGTTGAAAGATACGGTGAACTTGCTCAAGCAGATGTCATACTAAATAAAGGTGAGTTGGTATTGTTAGAGAGTGAAGACCGCCACACCAACAGTCATTTATTGTCGTCGATTGCAGGTATTGATGATCTGAAAGCGGGTGAGTGCTCTATTAACGGAGCTGCCGTTTCAATCGCATCCGTAACCAACATTGCAGCCTACTGCGGTGTTAAAGGGCAGTTGGTGTCGGGTACTATTCTCGACAACTTGTGCGGGTTTGATCCTGAGAGAACACATAGCGCCAGTGACTATGCTAAGCGTTTGGGTTTAACCAAGGAAATCACTCGATTACCTGATGGACTAGAGACACAAATTGGCCATACGAGTGCTTCTTTGTTGAGTATGGGTAACGTGAAAATGCTCAATATCGCGGCTCAATTGGCAAGTGATAAACCCATAATCATGTTGGAAAGGCCGGATTCTTCACTTGATTTAGACGCCCTTGGGAATCTAGCTAAGGTGTTGGAAGAAGAAGTGACGGCAGGACGCACGATACTGATGGTGAGCTACCATTCGAAGCTTCGCGAATTTGCTAATCGAATCATTACAGTGGAAAGTCGAGCTATTACGGTCGACAGCGAGAGCAATCAGGAGGCCGTCGTATGAATCGTTTAGATATTGGTAACCCTTCAGGTACGAACAACCGTGCAGATACCAGCGGTCGACAAGAGGTGATGAATCATTTAGAAACCGAGAGCCTTTCCGTTCTTAAGCAGTTGGAAGTTAATGCTAATATCCAGTTGTTCGCACATCAATGGGTTGATGAAAATGGCATTGAATCAATCGACGATATGTTTGCCTTGTTCGACAGGCTTGCACTGCCTTATCGCTTGGTTGCCAACCTAGATGAAGTTGGTGAACATAAATTGGTCTTACTGGTACTTGGTGAACATGAGCTAGTCTCTGGTCATTTAGAATCCAAGCAATTTGTTGCCTTTAATGCCAATGACGACATTACCGATGTCCCTCAGTTTTGTATTGTTATCGAAGGTCCACCACTAGAGAAGGCCTCTCCTGATTGGGTTGGCGAACGACTACATGCGTTTCGCCCCATTATTCCTAAATTGCTGCTAGTCAGCTTTATCACTAACTTATTTGCGCTTGCTGTTCCCTTCATCACGATGTCGATTTATGACCATGTGATTGGTGGTGATGCAGGGCATGAATTGCAAGGTATCGCCATTGGCGCGGCGTTGTTGTTTGTGATGATGGGTTGGTTGAGAACATTACGTAGCCGAGTGTTTGCTTCAGTTTCCAACCGAGTAAGTCGTGAGATTTCTCAATCCCTCGTGCAGCGTCTGCTTCGTAATAGCTATGCTCAAAATCAGCAAACAGCTTCTTCTAGTCAGCAAAACCAAGTGATGTTGTCAGAGCGTATTTCAGGTGTGCTATCGGGGCCATTAGGAAATGCGCTGTTTGACCTACCATTCATTCTTATTTTTGTACTTGCGATAGGTGTTTTAGGCGGATGGTTGGTACTGGTTCCAGTCGTCTCTTTAATCCTTTATTACTTGCTAGCAAAACGCTCGATACGCTCTAGCAGCAAGCGCTCTATGCAATCGACAGTGGCAGGTACGAATCGTCAAAACATGACTAATGAGCTGTCATCCAAGCTTGCCTTTATTCGCAGTGCTGGATTTTCAGAGCACTGGATTCAACGTTTCAAAAAGGCCAATCTTCTTGCTTCAACAGTGACCTTTAATCAATCGGTTCTCCAGAGCCGGTACACCTCGATTTACTATTTCATTGGTGTGGGGTCGACACTCGCCGTGATGGGGTTAGGAATAGGACTTATTTTTGAACAAGTGATGACGCCCGGTGGTTTGATTGCTTCAATGATGTTGATATCTAAGGTGACGGGTCCAGCTCAGGTGTTGGCAAACAGTGCGATGCGTTTTAATAGCTTTAATCAATCCAAGCTGCAAGTGAACCGTATTTTGTCTCAGCCGTCTGAGCGTGAATTCAGTTACCAGCATCACCCGTTACCTGTGGTAGCGCCTAACTTGAAATTAGAGCAAGTGACACTGCGCTATCCCAAACAGAGTCGCCCGGCCTTGAATGGTGTGAGTTTTGATATTGAAGCCGGTGAAATTGTCGCGATTACCGGCCCTTCTGGGAGCGGTAAATCAACATTAATTGAAGTGCTGTCTGGCTTGCAGCCTATCCAAAATGGCATGGTTGAGCTTGAAGGCGTTAACCTCGTTCAATACGATCCGCAGCTTTATCGCCACTGGTGTTTCATTCGAGCCGCATATCCTGATTTGCTTACGCTGAGTATTCGAGAGTGGCTAAACGACGGTCACAAAGTCGAAGATCAGAAAATGATCTCTGCAATTGAAATGGTCGGCGGAAAGCGTTGGTTCGAGACATTATCAGGTGGGCTCGATACTTCCATCAGCAGTATTCAACCGGACAGCCTTTTTGACATGTTGTCTGGCAGCGTCGCGCAGATCCTAATTGATGCAAAAGCGCTGGTTTATGACTACCCAATGTTCTTAATGGATAATCCTGTGCCTGATGCTCACCCAAATGCTAAACGTATATTTGGTGAGTTTGTGCAGTCGAAAAAAGGAAAAGCAACGGTGATTTACACGTCCCACGATCCGGATTTAATCAAGCTTGCCGATAAAGTGGTGGTATTAAATGAAGGTGCAGTGGTTTATGCCGGTCCATTAGAGCCGGAGCAGTCTTCGAAGCAGGAACAGCCTTCAGAGCCTCAAGCTTCTCAAGAACCGCAGTTATCTGAGCAACCGTTATCTCAAGAGCTACAGCCGTCAACTCAAGAGGCGTCTGCTCAACAAAATGCAGCCCAACAAGAACAATCAGAGTCTAAGCAAGGAGTCGCTAATGACTAAACAATCTATCGAGAAGGGCAAGCGCTACGGTGAACTTGTTGAATCACAAAATACGGCTCGTACATTGGCGCTGGCCACATGGTCGGTTGCCTTATGTGTTATTGCTTTTGCCACTTGGTCTGTAGTCACTCAAGTTGATGAAATCGCCAAAGCCAAAGGTGCTGTGATTCCAGAAGGCGAGAAGCAAGTATTACAAAGCGCGATTGGCGGGAAGTTAAAGCAAATTCTCGTTAAAGAAGGGCAGTTGGTTGAGAAAGGCCAGCCGCTTGTTGAGTTTGATGCCACTTTCCAGCGTACCGCCCTTGAAGAGCTAAAGTCCCAACAAGTGACGCTTCTAGCCAGTGTGGAACGTATGAATGCGCTGCTTGAGCAACGTGAGCCTAACCTTGCTGAGTTTGAGGTCGATTACCCAGAGATCGTCAGCCAACAAAAAGCGCAGCTGAATGCGCAAAAAGCCCTCTACTTCCAAAAGCGTGTGGTGCTTGAGAAAGAGAGCGAGCAAATTGCAGAGCAGCTTCGTAGCGTAGAAAAGGCCTTGCCTAGTTATGAGAAAGAGTTAAATGCGACTAAGCAAGAGTTAAACATACTAGAAAAGGGTTATAAGTCGGGTAACATTTCACGCTTACGTGTGCTTGAAATGCGTCAAAAACTGGCCAGTATTGAGCAGAAAATTGAAGAAGCTCGTGGCAAGAAGTCGGTATTGATTAGACAAGCTGACAGTAATGACCAAAAAATTATACAGCTTCTGGCGGAGGCGAAAGCTAAAGTGAGCGATGATCGTTCTAAAGCCGTCTCTGACTTGTCAGCCCTGAACGCCAGAGTACGTTCAAGCCAAGCGAAACTGACCAACACCATGTTAGTGTCGCCGCTACAAGGTTTAGTGCAAAGCCTGCCAAGTACACAGAACGGAGGTGTTATTCAGCCGGGTGGGACAGTGGTTGAAATTGTTCCTGTTGGCGGGAAAGCCGACTTTAAAGCTCGTTTGTCACCAAGAGATATTGGTTTTGTGAGTGTAGGGCAGCCGACTCGTATCAAGATTGATGCGTTTGATTACAGCCGCTTTGGGGCGCTAAAAGGGGCGGTTGAGAGTATTTCACCGACCACAAGTCAAAGCGAACGCGGTGAAATCTATTATGAAGTAGTCGTCTCGGTGGATGTTCCCTATTTCCGTAATAATCCGGAGAGCTTTTCTATCTTGCCAGGTATGACGGGCGAGGTAGATATTACAACCGGTGAGAAGTCCGTTTTCCAATACCTGTGGAAGCCAATTTACACCAATGTCAGTGTCGCATTTGGTGAAAGGTAATCGTGATAGAGAGTCGTTGAGAGTATACGAATAACAACAGCAAATAATAAAAAGGGAGCACATCATGTGCTCCCTTTTTGATTGTCGTTTTTTCAAGTTTGTATGTTCTTTAGAGAGAAACAATCGGGAGCAATTAATGCTCCCGATTTTGCTTGCCTAGAGTTTAAGCGGTAAGTTACTAGCACTAAGCACTAAGCACTAAGCACTAAGCACTAAGCACTAAGCACTAGGCATTAGGCATTAGGCACCTTACACTTGAAGTTATGAGTTAGGATCAATGTCCGGTAACCCATCGATATCGTTGTGGTGGTGGTGCTCATCATCTTGGTTATGGTTGATGTTTGCATCATGGTGTTCCAGCGCGTCTGACATATCCAAGTGCGCTTGGTCATGTGTTGCTGCATCTGGTTGGTCGACTTGTGCAAGTACGATATCCATATCCGCAGGTTGATCGTGAACCGTTGTCGATGTCGCATCGGGTTTAATGCCCAATGCATCCAGATAAGCGGCTGCACCATGGTGACTGCTTTTCTGATCGGGTTCTTGATGGGTCTGCTGGGTTAAATCTAGATTGCTATCATCGCTTAGTGTGACCGTAAAGTCGGCTTGCGAAGCCATGTCTGGCTCGTCATGTTGAACAGGAGGCGGTGGCGGTGGAGCAGGGTGCGATGTATGGACTAAAGGTGTGATCGTCATATCAACCACTTCAGTTCCAACTGTCAGCTTTCCACTATTTCCTGGCCCATGACTGAGTATCTGGATGTTCACATGGGCGACCACTTCATCTTGATTTGACCCTTGTAATGCTACTTCAAATTTATCTTCGTGTTGACCGATACCTGAAGCGCTGCCATGTGGGCCCGTATGAACCTGAGCTTGCTCTTGGTAATGTAAGTGGCCGGTTTGAGGGTCAATGGTTAATGTTCCATATTGCCCATGGTGGCTGGTGACATATTGTCCATTAGGTAAATGGATTCGCCAACCGCTTTGTGCTGTTGGTACCGGAGTTAACGATGGTAATAGTGGTGGCACCCCAAGTGTGCCAGACACTTGGTGGCTTCCCGATGGCGGTCTGACAATAATTGGTTCAGGAATAGCGCTTGCAGCAAAACCTTGGCTACCTGCGGTATTTCCGTGTTCGTCAGTCATTGTTGCTTGTACATTAGAACCCGGATGAACTTCAATTTGTATTCCGTGCTGTAGAGTATGAGCATCTAATACATGATCCTGACCGTTAACGACAAGATGCTCACCGATTTTGGCATCACCAGGAGGCGTAACGGTTGCAGTGATCGTGTTTGCTTGTCCTCGGGCGATTTCAGCTTTGCTGTATAAGTTGTCTGCCCCTGCGTTTTCAAAGGTAATCGTAGGAACGCTAACCTGTGTATCGACTTGGTAAGTAACATCTGCAGTGGCATGAGCGCTATTACCTGCGCTATCTGTTACCGCTACTGATGCCTCTATTTTTTGGTCAGCATCGGCAATGAGTTCACTTCCAGGTACGGCAATTGAATAGTGTCCTTTTGCATCGACCACGCCAGTATGCTGTGTCCCATTTACATCTAAAGTCACAATGTCGCCTGCATTATAATCGCCAGAAACGGATCCGGTGATGTCAATGGAGCTGTTGGATTCTTGAGCATTAATCACATTGTCGGCGGTAATTGGGTCTGTTTGAATACCGACGTGTACTTGTGTATCTATATGGACGGAAAGAAGCGAAGAGGTAGCCGGTAGCACTGACGAAGGAGCCAATGCTTTGGCGGATAGATTATGATCGCCCTCCGATAAGCTGCTTACGGCAACACTATATTGGCCAGAGGCATCAGATACCGAGTGTCCAACTGGTGTGGAACCATCGTAAATAGTGACTTTCGAGAATGGAATATCAGTGTGTCCGGTAATCGTTGGGGTAGTGTCGTTGGTCAGGTTGTCAGTTTGCGATGAACCTGAATCGCTTGTTGACGCGAGATCCAGAGTAACGGTGTTCGTTGGCGCGACGTTAGTGCCTGAAGGCAAGGTTGGTTGCGTCGTAGTTACCACAGGTTGGTGCAGAACAGTCGTCGAGGTGACTAAGCTACCCGTTGGTGACATGGTGACATGTCCCGAGGCATCAAAGGTGATGAATTTCGAATCTTCCGTATGGCCGTCACTGACTTTTACTTCGAATACATCGACACCATGATAGGTGTTGGTGGCAGAGTTATAACTCATTCCTGTGATAGACGTATTTGGTGTGTAGACGTAGTCACCAGTATTTGGATCGACCGACAATGAACCGAATTGCCCTGTTGAGCTGACGACAGAGAACATATGAGTGTCATTAACGTCTACATCTGTCTCTGTTAATGTACCTGCTGTTGATGATGTCTGGTTAACGCCGAGAATCGGTGCGTCATTGGTGCCGGTAATGGTAACCACGATATCATGGTGCGTGCCATCTGCAGATTGAACCGTGATGGTTTCAGTGTCTGTCTGACCTTCGCCAAGCTGTTGAACTATAGGATGGTTGTTGTCAAGGTCGTAAGTCCAGTGACCATTTACATCGATATGAGCGTGCCCATAGCCTTTGCTTCCGGCTATTCCAGCTCCACCCTGTACCGCGGTAAACCCTGCTGTTCCATCAGGGTCACTCGCCGTCAACGTACCTGAAGCTTGAAGTGTTATGTCTTCTTTTGCCACTCCTGTGGAGTCTCCACTGAATGTTGCAGGGTCAGCGACACTCGCTATATTAATGAGTATTGACCCTTCTTTTGAATCAAGATGACCATCGTTTGCGGTAAATTGCACCGCCCCTAATCCGCTGACACCAGAACTAAAGTAGTTGTGAGTTGGGGTGAAGATGAGTGATGAAACGTCGGAGGCGCTGACGTCATCACCAACATTCACTGTGGTGCCATTCAGCGATAACACGCCATGGGCGACATTGGTAATCGTGATGTGGTTTAACGCATCTCCATCAATATCAGAATATTTAAAGTCTGCGGTGGTGAACGCATGAGGTTTATCTTCTAAAGAACTAATAAAACTCGATCCAACGATAGGTGCATCATTGACTGCATTGACATCCACTACCATCGTTGCGCCTGCCGAATTTTTATGGCCATCATTCGCAGTAAATGTAAATTGCGCATAGTTGGCGCCGTTTTCATTATTGTTCGGCGTGAAAGTTAAATGGCCTGCGTCTAAGTCAGCCTTGCTGATTTGCTGATTTGCTGGTTGGCGGTTACGGCGTTACCGTTTAGAAGTAATAATCCATGACTCGGTATGCTGCTAATAGTCACGAACTGTAACGCATCGCCATCTTGATCACTGTAACCAAATTCACTGGTCGTAAAGGTTCTGGTGATGTCTTCATTTGTAGAAACGGTTTGCCCTGTCACCGTTGGCGCATGTTGTAGAGGAGGGGTGACTTCAATAGAGAGAGAATTTTGAGAAGAGTCTCCTATTGGGTTACCGCCATCATCGCCGACGCGATAAACCATACTTGGCACTTTACCTGTAAAGCCAGCTTCCGGGGTGAAGGTATAATGACCATTCGCTTCGATCGCGAGTGTACCGATACCGGCCATAGTATGTGGTTGCCCAGGCCTTACCGCGACATAACCTGACACCGGGTCTTTTATTTGAATATCTTGCAACACCAGATGTGCGTTGGAATCGGTGTCTGTTGCTGCACCACTCAATCCTTGATCCGTCCCAGAGCCAGTAAGTAGATTCCCTTCAACTGGACCACTATGTTGAACACCAGAATCACTGAGGCTGTGTAGAGTAGGAGCGTCAGTAGTCCCGTTAATAGTGACGGTAATTGAATGCTTGGTACCGTCTTTTGATGTGACTTCAATGCTATCTGTGAGTGTTTGTCCATTGTCTAAGTCTTGAATCTGCGTACTCTTGTTGTCTGCTTTATAAACCCATGTCCCAGTACTAGTGATGTCGAAATGACCATAGGTTCCATCCAGAGAGATTTTCGGTTGCCCCTTAAGATCTAATGCAGCTTCGCCATGACCATCAGCGTCAGATACAATCAGGTGCCCATGGCAAGAAAGGGCATCTGGAATAGTTGCTGACCCCGTGATATGCGCGTTGTGGTGAATGTTTGTATCTTCTTTTATGCTGCTGGAGTCACCGGCAAATGTGGCGGCATCATTAACTGCTGCAAGGGTTGTGATTGCTCCTGTATGAGTCGTTCCGCCATGCGCATCTGTGACGTCATAGCTAAAATGAACTTGGCCGTTATAGTCTTTGGTTGGAGTAAAAGTGTAGGTGCCGTCTTTGTTATCGACTACAGAGCCGTGATCGACTAACAGATTCTCAATGGAAAGCTTACCTGCGTCATTGGCATCCACGTCGACAGTATTGGCTAATAAATCAGCTTTGGTGAAAGTAAGAGCTGTATCTTCTGTGCCTGTGGAAAGTGTTACTTCAGAACTGATATAAGGTCTATCATTATCACCATGAATGGTAATGACTATGTCTTGCGCAGTACCATCTTTAGAATAAATGGTAATCGTATCTGTTAATTCTTGCCCATCGCCTAATTGATCGATCTTTGTGGCTACGTTTTGTTGGTTACTACCAACGGTAACCTTATAATGCCAATTACCATCGGCATTTAGTATTAATTGACCATAAGTGCCATGGTAGGAGTAGCCTATGCCTTTTGTATCAAATTGTGCTTCGCCAGTGTCTGGGTCAATAATCTCTAACTTGCCATCAGTATATAAAGGGTCATTGGTTAATTTAGCCATCCCAAGCTGTGCGTAGTTTGGTGACCGATCATGATAGGTACCATGCCCTTCATCGACATCGCCAGTTGTCGTTCCAGTGATTACTGCTGTGTCACCAACCGCATCAATATGAAGAGTGTTAGTAGCCTCTTGTGAGTCATCATGCCCATCGTTAACAGTATATTTAAACTGAACATCGCCATTAAAATCTTGCGCAGGAACGAACTGAAGCTTACTGATGTCAGCTGTAGGGATGTGTTGCCCCGCTGTAACATCGTGTCCATCAAGCACAAACTTACCTTGTGTTGCTGGTGGTAGATCTGTGATTGCTATGGAATGTAGCGTATCGCCTGTGTCGATATCGTTGAACCCAAACTGACTAGATTGCATTTGGTAATGTGTATCTTCAGTGCCATGTGCAAGTGTCGTCGCAGTTATGGTCGGTTGATCATTGGTGCCTGTCACCGTTATTGTTATATCGTGAGCAGTGTGGTCTGCAGAATAAACACGATATACAACTTTTTCTACCTCACCTTCAGCTAATGATTGCAAGCGACTATTGGCGACTTCATATCCCCAAGCGCCACTTGGTGTAATGCGTAAAAAACCACCAAAGGGATCGTGAATCGCCTGTTCTCCTAATAACAGATTGACCTGAAAATGGTCTTGCCCTGCATCAGGATCTGTCACACTCAGCAAACCCGATGCAACGACAGGCTGTAATGAACTGTGACCCACATTATGATCTTCAATAATCGTTCCGGTATCACTACCGCTTATAACCGCTTTATCAGCAACTGCACTTAAACTGCTGGTAGCTCCAGTATGAGTGACACCGCCATGTGCATCTTTGACATCATAGGTGAAATGAACTTTACCGTTATAGTCTTTTTCTGGTGTGAAAGTGTATGTACCATTTTGGTTATCTAAAATCGAGCCGTGATCTGGATGAAGGTTTGCTACTGTAAGCAGTCCAGAGTCATTTTTATCGACATCTATTGAATTTTGTAACAGTTGTGCAGCTGTAATGGTTTGTCTCGTATCTTCAGTACCTGCGTTGAGTTGTACTTCTGAAGAGCAATAAGGCCTGTCGTTACTACCATTGATAGTGATGACTATATTATGTGGTGTTCCATCTTTTGTGTGAACGGTGATAGTGTCTGTGAGTGTTTCACCCTCACCTAACTTATCGATAGCGGAGCCTCTGGTCGTGGGCCTTCCACCAATGTGAGTGAGACTTCCAGCATCGGCATAGTAATTCCAATCGCCATTTGGATTTAAAATTAAGTCACCATATGTACCGTGATAGTTATACCCCACATTATTATCAGCAAAGCCAGACTGACCAGAGTCAGGATCAATCACAGATAAATGTCCATTAGCGTTTAGTGTACTAACTCGAAGTGTCGCCATACCCGATTGAGCATGATCTGGTGACATATTATCTCCAGCCGCTTTCTCAGTGACACTTGCAGTATCTACTCCACCGACCACAGCATTATCATTAGTGCCGTTTACTGTAATGGTGACCTGATGAGGTGTACCATCGGCTGAATGAACGGTAATGGTATCAGTAGCGGTTGCGCCATTACCTAACGCTTGAACTGCTGGGTTAGTGTTATCTAAGTCGTACGTCCAAGCGCCATTATCTGTTAGATGTAATGTACCTAAGGAGCCTTGGATATCAGTATTCGCAAAGTGTGCTTCGCCTGTATCGACATCGGTGACAGTCAGTGTGCCTGAGGTCTGAAGTTGAGATTCTTCTGTTACTGCGCCAGTATTAGATCCGCCAATCACGGCTTTATCATTAGTGCCATTGATGGTTACCACGACATCATGCGTTGTACCGTCTTTCGAAGTCACTTTAATTGTATCTGTTAACTGCTCACCTTCGCCTAAGGATTGAACCGCTGTTTGAGAATTATCGGCAGAGTAACTCCAGCTCCCATCTTGACTGATCTCCAATTTACCATAATGACCTTGTAGGGCCGTTTTGTTAAATCCATGGGATACAAAACTACCTTCACCTGTATCTATATCGACAATATCTAACTTACCTGTCGCAGTCAGTTCATTACTCTGAGGATTAGCGCTCACATCTTCTTTTAATGCCCCCGTATCGACACCACTAATGACCGGCGTATCATTCGTGCCCGTCACCGTAATCACTAAATCTTTAGTATCTGTTGCACCTGCAGAATCGGTCACGGTAACAGGGATAGTGAACGTGCTTATCTCACCTGCTTTAAGGTGTTGGAAGCTTGCATCTGTTGGGTCTAGGTTGTAGCTACCATCTGTATTGAGTGTAAATCCACCCTGTGTTGATGTGGTTGTGAAGGTTGCAGTATCACCCGTATCAATATCCGTTGAGGTGAGTTGACCTGTGACTACTGCACCATCTTCAGTGGCGCTCACTGGCACAATCGGATTAATAACAGGCGCATCGTTTGCCGGTGTTACATCAACATTGATAGTTTGACTGGTTGTCGTATGCCCATCAGTTACTGAAAGAACAACTGTAGCAGGACCATTGTAATTAGCATCAGGCGTAAACACGATTTCACCTTGCGCATTCAGCGAGGCACTACCGTGTGTCGCTGACACACTCGGGGTCAACGTATCCGTCGTATCAATATCCGTTGCATGGAAGGTAATGGTTTTACTGCCATCCTCGGTTACCGTTTGCGTCGCAACAGGGGTGATAACAGGTGCATCATTGGTACCATTGATGGTTACCAAAATAGTTTTCTGTGTGCCATCAACCGAGGTTATTGTTGTCGACTCTGTTAAAGTTTCACCAACACCTAAAGCCTGAACAGCCGCTTGTTTTGAATCTGCGGAAAATAGCCAAATGCCACTTGGTATAAGTGTAAATGAGCCGATCCCGTGGTCGCCAACAATGCCAGATTGCATCGGAAATGTAGCTTCATTCGTATCTACATCGGTAATGAATAGCTTGCCTTGTGTAAGCATGTAGTTTGGGTGAACATTCAACTGATTTGTTAAATCTTGATCTTCGGTAACTGCTCCCGTATTTGTACCAGTAATAACAGCCTTGTCATTAGTTCCATTAACGGCAATGGTCACTTGGTGAGTTGTACCATCTGCTGAAGTAACTGTAATGGTATCGGTTGTTGCAGCGCTTTTACCTAGGGCTTGCACCGTTGGGTTTGTGTTATCTAAATCGTAAGTCCACTGCCCAGCATCGGTTAAATGCAATGTCCCAAGCGAGCCTTTAATATCAGTATTTGAGAAGTGTGCTTCACCGGTATCGGTATCTGTAATAGTCAGCGAGCCTGAGGTTTGTAACTGCGTTTCTTCGGTCACTGCGCCTGCAGAAGTCCCACCAATTACAGCCGTATCATTAGTCCCATTCACCGTAATGGTAATTTGATGCGGCGTACCATCTGCTGAGTTGACAGTAATAGTATCAGTCGCTGTCGCGCCTTTACCTAAGGCTTGAACTTGTGGATTCGTATTATCTAAATCGTAAGTCCAAGTGCCGGTATCAGTTAAATGTAAAGTGCCTAATGTGCCTGCAATATCAATGTTGGAGAAGTGTGCTTCACCAGTATCTACGTCAGTGACAGTCAGTGTACCTGACGTCTGAAGTTGAGATTCTTCAGTCACTGCACCAGAGTTTGTACCGCCAATGATGGCCTTGTCGTTAGTGCCATTAACCGTAATAGTAATTTGATGTGGTGTGCCGTCAGCAGAATGAACAGTGATGGTATCGGTAGCGGTTGCTCCTTTGCCTAGCGCTTGAACGTTAGGGTTTGTATTGTCAAGAGCGTACGTCCAAGAACCAGAATCTGTCAGGTGCAGCGTCCCCATGTTGCCTACGATATCTGTGTTGGAGAAGTGTGCTTCGCCGGTATCTACGTCAGTGACAGTCAACGTACCAGAGGTTTGAAGTTGAGATTCTTCAGTCACTGCACCAGAGTTTGTACCGCCAAAGATGGCCTTGTCGTTAGTGCCATTAACCGTAATAGTAATTTGATGTGGTGTGCCGTCAGCAGAATGAACAGTAATGGTATCGGTAGCGGTTGTTCCTTTACCTAACGCTTGAACGGTTGGGTTGGTGTTATCTAAGTCGTAAGTCCATGTCCCCGAATTAGTGAGGTGTAAGGTGCCTAAAGTCCCAGCAATATCGGTATTGGAGAAGTGTGCTTGACCGGCATCAACATCAGTCACAGTCAGTGAGCCAGAGGTTTGAAGTTGAGATTCTTCGGTGACCGCGCCGGCACTTGTTCCGCTTATCACGGCTTTGTCATTGGTACCATTAATAGTGATTTTGATGGTCGAAGGGGTGCCATCAACAGACGATACAGTAAAGGTTTCTTCGACTTTGTCGCCAATGTTTAGTTGATTAAACGCGCTGTTGGCAGTGAATACCCAGTGGCCTGTGGCATCAATGGTGAGGTCGCCATTGGTGCCAGCAATGGAATCCGGAGTAAACGTGTTGTCTGGGTTGTCCACATCGGTGCTGGTTAGGGTTCCTGAGGTAGTTACTGCTTTGTCAGTCTCATCGATGGCAACGGTCGCGCTACTGACAGTTGCGGTGTCGTTAGTACCGTTAATTGTCACCTTGATAGTGGACGGTGTGCCATCAACAGACGACACCGTGAAGGTTTCTTCGACCTTATCGCCGACGTTTAATTGGTTAAACGCACCGTTCGCGGTGAACGCCCAATGACCATTAGCATCGATAGTCAGGTCACCGTTGGTGCCTGAAATAGAACCCGGCGTAAACGCATTGTCTGGGTTATCCACGTCAGTACTGGTTAGTGTGCCTGAGGTGGTTACCGCTTTGTCGGTTTCATAGATGGCAACGGTCGCACTGCTGACAGTAGCTGCGTCATTAGTGCCATTTACTGTGATAGTCACTTGATGCGGCGTGCCATCAGCAGAATGAACGGTGATGGTATCAGTAGCTGTCGAGCCCTTACCTAATGCTTGAACGGTCGGGTTAGTGTTATCAAGATCGTACGTCCAAGAACCAGTATCGGTCAGATGAAGCGTACCAAACGAGCCTGCAATATCGGTACTTCCTGTGGATGAAGTAGCGAAGTGCGCTTCACCGGTATCCACATCCGTAACAGTCAGTATGCCCGAGGTCTGAAGTTGGGACTCTTCGGTTACCGCGCCGGCACTGGTTCCACTTATCACGGCTTTATCATTGGTGCCGTTAACGGTAATTGCAATTTGATGAGGAGTGCCGTCGGCGGAGTGGATGGTTATGATGTCTGTTGTCGCAGAGCCTTGACCAAGAGCCTGAACTTGTGGATTTTTATTATCTAGATCGTAGGTCCAATCGCCATTGTCTTTAAGGTGTAAAGTACCCAGTGTCCCCTTGAGGTCGGAATTAGAAAAATGCGCCTCTTTTGAGTCGATATCGGTGATGTTGAGTTGGCCTGAAACCGTTAGGTCTTTATCTTCAGTAACTTGGCTTGAGCCATTACTTGTCCCGATAGCGAAAAACGAACTTGGTGAATTTGCTGTACTACTCGTGATTACTGCATGGTCGTTGGTGCCATTGATCGTAACCATAACTTGATGCGCTGTACCATCAGCTGAGTGAACAGTGACGATGTCTGTCGCAGTTGAGCCTTGGCCAAGTCTTTGAACTACTGGGTTATTGTTGTCTAAACTGTATGTCCACGCACCGTCTTTGGTGATGCTTAGCGTACCGAAATTACTAGTCACTTGTGAGGCTTGAAAGTGGTCCTCTCCAAGATCAGAGTCCGTTACCGAAAGCTGCCCTTGAACTTGTGTCGTTAAATCTTCAGTTAACGTGCCAGCATCCACACCCGTAATTACTGCATTGTCGTCGTTCCCGCCAATCGTCATATCGATGGTTTGCGGTGTGCCATCTTTGGTGTGAATTGTGAAACTTTCATGCAGTGAAGTGGCTGCGGTTAAAGCTTGAACATTAGAGAGCGAGTTATCAACTTGATACTGCCAATGTCCATCAGCATCGATAGTTAATGAACCATATTTACCTGAGATAACTTCCGGTGTAACCGAACTTTCATTTTGGTCAGGGTCTATGACATCGATTTTGCCGTTCGCATGTAACAAGCCTTGTGAATCAATATTGTGATCTTCTGTTACGACACCTGTTAAGTCTCCAGAAATACTTGGCGTGTCTTGCTTACCTGTTACCGGTATCTGAACAATGATGCTCGAGCCATTAGATAGGTGTAACGCAAAATGGTCAGTACCTGGTTGGTGCTGATTCAACAGTATGTATTGAGGAGAATTTGGATTCAATACGAATGTGTATTGACCATTTGCATCAACATGAAGCTCTCCGTACGTACCTTTTATGACTTCTGGCATAAAGGTGACGGGTAAAGCGGGCGTCGTAGGCGCATTCGAATGAATCGGCTGACCGTTACTTCCTGAGGAGATAGTCGGCATCGATACCGAAGGAATGTAATGAACTTGCGGGTGAGAAAGCGTCGATAAATGATGAGAAGGAACCAAGTGAGAGCTCGAACCATGGGCGGCATGACTTGCACTTAAGGTGGAGTTTACGTCGCTGTCACTCGTTTGAGCTTCTTGGAGAGCAACCGCTGATGAGTCCGCCTTGTTATGGTCATCGGTGACATCTTTTTCGGTCACGTTATTTGCGGTTACTTGATCTGCTGCGTCGCTGGAATTGTCTATACTTTCTGCAGCAGCGTGTTTAGCCAATGATGGCAAAATCATCATGAGTGACTGAAAAAGTGGGATATTCACTTTTAGATGTGAATGCAGTCTGCGCTTCTTTTTTTGTGTTGGTTTCTTTTGTTCTAGCTTGTTACTTTTCTTATTTTTGATTTCTGTATTTTTCTTGTTTGCTTCGACGTTTTTTTTGTTAGCCATTTTTATCATCCGTGAATCGTGGTTGCACTATCTTAAGTAAAATACACAGATAGAGGTTTCGCTAGCTAATTGGATAATTTTTAAAGAAAAAACTGCAAAGTCGAAGAATTATCTCATTTTGATGAAATAGAGGATGAATACTTTTTCAACGGTCAGGTAAATATCGGCACAATGGCATTGACCTTACCCTAAGGGGAACGTTTATAGTTGCGTTGTAAATTCAAAGGTAAGCTATGACAAACACATTCCGAAAAACTTGGATTATTGTTTTCAGCATCATTGCGATGTTGATGTCTAGCTATGCCTCAAGCTCCTCAGCCTTGATGACTGAAGTAATGATGATGGAAATGGGGTCGAGCAAGTCGGCTTGTTACCACAGCGATACTTCGGTTAATGATTCAATGGCAGGGTGTCATGTGATGAGTGAAGAAGTACACCCTGAAGACTCTAACATGAGTGCTCATGCTTTGATGGCTCAATTCGATATGTCTTCAATGAGCGAAGACGGCAGTCCGATGATGGGTAACCATTGTTCGAGTGCCGATTGCTGTGCCTCAATGTGTTCTGCAAGTCCCTATCCAATCCAGGCTGTTCAAGCCGTTGATCAACTTTCCTTTTCATTAGCTCGTTTTCAATCGGTCACGATTGGCCAGAAAGTCGCACGCGCTCAATCTTTGCTACGCCCACCTCCCGCATAAATCTATATCTAAAAATACAGCTATATCAGTTAGATAAATCTGATAAGCCATTCTTTTTTATGCGCTAATTAGCGCTAGATATGGACATTCACTGTGAATATGAAACCAACAACCTCTGTGTTTGTCATGAACACGAGCTTAGTGGTTGCTGCTGCCTTGCCTATGGCCTTGTTTTCAAGTGCTACGCTCGCGGCTACCACGGCGTCAGCTTCAAATGCTCAACGCATTTCAGCACATGACCAAGCAAGCTCGACGCAGCAACTCAATACACTGATTGAGATTGCGTTAAGCGAAGATGGAAATCGCAAGCAGTACTTTGCTCAGTCTCAAGCGATGCGAGAAACGGGCATTGCCAGCTCGACCTTAATGGATCCGAAATTAAAAGTTGGATTTGGCGGTTTGCCTGTCGATAGCTTTCAATTCGACGAAGACCCGATGACCAATATATCGGTAGGGCTGATGCAGCAGTTTGAGCGTGGCGATACACTTAACCTTCAACAGAAAAAGGCAGGCCAACAGGCAGATGCTTTAGCTTTGCAGGTGCAAGCAAGAGAATTGACGGTTGCGAATCGCATGACGCAGCTTTGGCTTGAGTTAGGTTATCAGCAAAAGGCTGAGTCGGTGATTCGTCAAAATCGTCGTTTGCTGGTTGAGCTTGAAAACTATGTACAAACCAATTACTCGATTGGTAAAAGTGAAGCGCAAGATCTGCTTAATGCTCAGCTTCAAGTGAGCAAGCTTGATGAGAAACTACAGGCAAACCAGCAGGTTCAGCGCCGTTTAATCTCTCAGCTTTCTGAATGGTTGGGTTCTGATTGGCTAGGCTCTCAGGTTCTTGATTCTCAGGGAACACTGAGTGCAACTAACCAAATCGATTGGTCGTTGTTGGAAAGCAAATTAGCGACCAATATCGATTCAACTAAGCACTACCAGCTACTGACTGACCATCCTTTGGTTAAGATCTCCGATGTCAGTATTTCCTCCAATCAAACTCAGGTTGAGTTAGCCGAGCAAGCTTATACCCCGCAGTTTGGGGTGGAAGTGATGTATGCACACCGTCAAGCCAATAACATGGCGGGTGAACCAGCTTCTGATCTTGTGAGTGCTTATCTGACAGTCGACATCCCGCTGTTTACAGGGAGCCGACAAGATAAAAACTTATCGGCTGCTCAGTATCAAGTTGGTGCGGCTAAATCTCAAAAAGACACCTTACTTTCCCAAATGAACGCGCAAGTGAACGCATTGCTGGTGGACAGATCAAATCTGATCCAGCGATTAGATCGCTATCAAACGTCCTTGCTTCCTCAAACCGCAGCCCGAATCAGCGCGGTTGAGAGGGGCTATCAAAACAATACCGCTCAGTTTAACGATGTCATTTTAGCAACGACCGATGAGCTGGCGCTTAAGTTAGAGCAACAACGTTTGATCACCGATCTCAACATCGTTAACAGCAAACTGGCGGCGTTAGTCAGTGGCTTTGAATACCAAGTAAACCAACCACAACTCAGCTCAAGCGCAACTAAACACACAGCCAATCAATAAGGGAATAGACAATGAATACAGTAAAAGTAGCAACAATCGCTTTATTGGTCGGTGGTGCATTGGGTTTTGGTGTGAACCATTTTCTAATTAATCCAGCACACGACATGTCAGCAATGGCAACGAGTACAGACGCCGAAGTAAGTAAACAAACCAAGGATGAACCTCTGTATTGGGTGGCTCCGATGGATCCAAATTATCAGCGAGACAAGCCGGGCCAGTCGCCAATGGGGATGGATCTTATCCCTGTGTATGCAGACGATGTGAACGGCGGGGCCGAAGATAAGCCCGGAACCGTGTTTATTGATTCGTCGGTAGAAAATAATCTGGGTGTCAAAACAGCGAAAGTTAAGTTCGAAGCGCTGTCTCCTCGGATTGAAACCGTGGGTTATGTGGCGTTCGATGAAAGTACATTGTGGCAAACCAACGTAAGAGCAGCTGGTTGGGTTGAGAAGCTCTACATCAACGCAGTGGGTGAGAAGGTAAACAAAGGTGATGTGCTTTTCACACTCTATTCTCCAGAGCTTGTTAAAGCACAAGAAGAGTTGATCAGTGCTTATAAAACGGGTCGTAAAGGTTTGATCAAGGGCTCGACTGAACGCTTGATTACCTTGGGTGTTGATAAGACGCAAATCCGCGCTATTACGCGACAAGGCAAAGCTTCGCAAACCATTGAAATTAAAGCACCAGCCGATGGTGTCATTGCAAGTCTGAATATCAGAGAAGGTGGTTACCTTTCACCTGCACAAGCGGTGATCAGTGCAGGCCCACTAGGCGAAGTATGGGTTGATGCTGAGGTGTTTGAGCGTCAAGCGCACTGGATCTCGTCAGGCAGCAATGCGGTGATGACGCTAGATGCCATTCCTGGCAAAGAGTGGTTGGGTAATGTCGATTACGTGTACCCAATCCTTGACCCAAAAACTCGAACCTTGCGTGTTCGTTTGAAGTTCTCCAACCCAAATGGCGAGCTTAAGCCAAATATGTTTGCCAATATTGCGCTGAAACCCATTAGTGATGAAGCCGTTCTTACTATCCCAAGATCTTCGGTGATTCACTCCGGTGGTATGACTCGAGTGGTGATGTCAGAAGGTTCTGGCAAGTATCGCTCTGCTCGTATTGAGGTTGGTCGTGAAGCTGGCGAAAAAATAGAGGTGCTTAAAGGGCTAGAGCAAGGTGAGAGTATTGTCACTTCTGCGCACTTCATGTTGGATTCTGAATCGAGCCAAACTGCTGATCTGTCACGCATCAATGGTGTTGAAGAAGAAGCTGAAACCGTATGGGCGAACGGTGAAATTTCCGATGTTATGCAAGGCAGTCGTATGGTGACGATTAACCATCAGCCTGTTCCAGAATGGGATTGGCCGGGCATGGTGATGAATTTCACCTTTGCGGAAGGCTTGGACATGAGTGACGTGCAACGTGGTAAGGCGATTGATTTCGAGATGAGAAAGACAGAGTCAGGCCAGTACGAGGTTGTTGATTACAAGGTCAACAAACACAAGATCGCTGGCGAAGTTTGGGTAACGGGTGACATTACCATGTTGATGGCAGATTTTGGCATGATTACGGTAAAACATCAGCCTGTCCCTGAATGGAATTGGAAAGCGGGTGAAATGAATTTCCAAGCTAGTGATGACCTTGATTTATCTGAGTTTGCCGAGGGTCAAACCATTCGGTTTCTAGTAGCGAAGCAGGGTTCTGATTATGTGCTCAAATCTCTCGAACCGACGAATAGCACGGGTGAGGGCGAACTATGATCAATGCAATCATTCGCTGGTCTATTAGCAACCGCTTCTTAGTGCTGGTTGCCACTGTAGCCATCGTATTTGGCGGCTTATACAGCGTTAAAAATACACCGGTCGATGCCATTCCAGATTTATCAGATGTTCAGGTAATTATCAAAACCAGTTATCCGGGACAAGCGCCACAAGTGGTCGAGGATCAGGTGACCTATCCATTGACCACCGCCATGTTAGCTGTACCGGGTGCTGAAACAGTTCGTGGCTACTCGTTCTTTGGTGATTCCTATGTCTATATCATCTTCAATGACGATACTGATATGTACTGGGCACGTTCACGAGTGTTGGAGTACCTAAGCCAAGTTGCACCTAACTTACCTTCGAGTGCTAAGCCAACACTAGGGCCAGATGCAACCGGTGTGGGCTGGGTTTACAGCTACGTGTTGCAAGATAAAACTGGTCAGCACGACTTAGCGGAACTTCGTAGTTTGCAAGATTGGTTCTTGAAGTATGAGTTGCAAACCGTAGAAGGCGTGTCTGAAGTGGCGACCGTTGGCGGCATGGTGAAGCAGTACCAAGTACAGATTGATCCTGCCAAGTTACGTGCTTATGACCTAACGCTTCAGCAAGTCAACAAGGCAATCCAAGATGGTAATCAAGAAACAGGGGCGTCTGTTGTTGAGATTGCCGAAGCCGAGCATATGGTTCGTACAACCGGTTACCTCACAAGCATTGAAGACATTCAATCTCTGCCGCTAAAAGTGACCGACAAAGGTACTCCGTTGCTATTAGGTGACATTGCTGACATTAATCTTGGCCCGCAAATGCGTCGCGGTATCTCTGAGCTCAACGGTGAGGGTGAAGCGGTTGGCGGCGTTATCGTGATGCGCTTTGGTGAAAATGCCAGTGAAGTGATCGACTCGGTGAAATCCAAGCTCGCTGAACTGCAAGCTGGCTTGCCTGATGGTGTCGAGATTGTCGCGACTTATGACCGCTCTACTTTGATTGATTCAGCCGTTGAAAACCTTTGGAAGAAGCTGGCTGAAGAGTTCATCGTGGTCGCCGTCGTGTGTGCGCTGTTCTTGTTCCATATCCGCTCATCACTGGTTATCGCACTAAGTCTGCCTGTTGGTATTTTAGGTGCATTCATTGTGATGCATTGGCAGGGTATTAACGCCAATATCATGTCTCTTGGCGGAATAGCGATTGCGATTGGTGCCATGGTGGATGGTGCCATCGTGATGATCGAGAACGTTCATAAACACATTGAACGGACTCCGCTCACTGATAAAAACCGTTGGCAGGTGATTGGTAAGGCAGCAGAAGAAGTTGGCGCACCGCTTTTCTTCTCTCTGATTATCATTACCTTGAGCTTTGTGCCTGTGTTCGCGCTAGAAGGGCAAGAGGGCAAGATGTTCTCGCCACTTGCGTTTACCAAGACGTATGCGATGGCCGCAGCCGCTGGTTTGGCTATCACGCTTGTGCCTGTGCTAATGGGTTACTTCATTCGCGGTAACGTGCTGCCTGAACACAAAAACCCAGTCAACCGCAGCCTAGTGGCGATGTACAAACCGCTTCTGAACCTCAGCCTAAAATATCCAAAGGTGATGATTGTTATCGCACTTGGCTTAATGGCGTCTGCTTATTACCCAACCAGTAAGCTTGGCAGCGAGTTCATCCCTCCTTTGGACGAAGGGGATTTGATGTACATGCCAACCACGTATCCGGGCATCTCAATAGGTAAGGCTCGTGAGTTGTTGCAACAAACCAACAAGCTCATCAAAACCATTCCAGAAGTCGAAACCACGTGGGGCAAAATTGGTCGAGCAGAAACAGCAACCGATCCTGCACCGTTAACCATGATTGAAACCGTGATTCAGCTTAAACCGCGAGAACAGTGGCGTGACGGTGTCACTACAGAGTCTCTGCGTAAAGAGTTTGATGATCTGATTCAGTTCCCAGGTTTAACCAATGCGTGGGTTATGCCAATCAAAACTCGTATCGACATGTTAGCAACCGGTATCAAAACCCCAATTGGTATCAAAATCTCAGGCCCAGATCTGAGCGTGATTGAGGATATTGGCTCTCAACTTGAACCCATCCTCAACAGCGTGAGTGGTACGGCTTCTGTCTACGCCGAGCGTGTTGCGGGCGGTCGTTATGTGACGATAGACATTAAACGTCGCTCGGCTGCGCGATATGGCTTGAGCATTAAAGAAGTGCAACAGGTTATCTCGACTGCGGTTGGTGGCATGAACGTGGGCGAAACCGTTGAGGGGCTAGAGCGTTACCCAATCAATGTCCGTTATCCACAAAGCTATCGTGATTCTGTCGTTAAGCTGCAAAACCTGCCGTTAGTGACACCAAATGGAGCGCGAATTGCTTTGTCTGATGTTGCAGATATTCGCTATGAAGATGGGCCTCCAATGATTAAGACGGAGAACGCGCGTCCTAATGGTTGGGTGTTCGTTGACATCGAAGGTCGCGACCTTGGTTCTTATGTGGCAGAGGCGCAAAAAGTCGTTACCGATCAAATCGTCTTGCCTGCTGGATATTCATTGGCATGGTCTGGTCAATACGAATACATGGAGCGTGCGAAGGAGCGTTTAAGTGTCGTTGTGCCAATCACTATCGCCATCATCATGTTGTTACTCTACCTCAGCTTCCGCCGTGTCGGTGAGGTGATGATGATCATGCTGACATTACCACTCGCGATGGTTGGTGGTTTATGGCTAATGCATATCCTCAATTACAACTTCTCGATTGCGGTGGGTGTGGGCTTTATCGCCCTTGCCGGGGTAGCTGTTGAGATAGGTGTGATCATGTTGGTCTACCTAAACCAAGCATGGCACTACAAGAAATTGGATGCGGAGCAGAACCAGCAAGCACTTCAGAGTGAAGACTTAACGGATGCGATTCGTGAGGGCGCAGGACTGCGTGTTCGCCCAGTGATGATGACGGTACTTACTGTGATTATTGGCCTCATTCCAATTATGTATGGCGAGGGAACGGGCTCTGAAGTGATGCAGCGAATTGCTGCACCGATGATAGGCGGAATGGCGTCTGCACTACTGCTTACTCTACTGGTGTTGCCTGCAATCTTTAAGCTCTGGAAACAACGTGAGATCACGCGCAGCCAAAACGAGACAAACAAATAACGTATTGATTATTAGCCCTTACTTACCAATACAGAGTGGGTAAGGGCGTACCACATGAACATGTGAAACTAACAAATAAATAACTGAATTAATCTAAGGAACGATCATGAAAAAGACACTTATTGCTATCGCTCTAACACTGACCACTGCAACGGCTTTTGCTGAAATGGACCACTCAGCTGTTGACCATTCAAGCATGGATCACTCGATGATGAAGGATGGAAAGATGGACCATTCGATGATGAATATGGAAGGCATGTCTGAAGTGGGTATGCCTGCGACAGGCGCAAAGCCGGATAAAGTGGTTCATGTTCTGTTAAGTGACGATATGAAAATCACATTTAAGAACAAGGTTGATATTGAGCCGAACGACGTGGTGCAGTTCGTTGTGATGAACACGGGCAAGATTGATCACGAATTCTCGATTGGTTCTGCTTCAGAGCAGTTAGAGCACCGTGAAATGATGAAAAACATGGGTAATCACGCTCATGACTCGGGCAGCACAGTTACAGTTAAGCCGGGCAAAGCGAAACAGATGCTTTGGCATTTCCATGGTGATAATAACGTAGAGTTCGCGTGCAATATTCCTGGTCACGCTGAAGCGGGTATGGTGAAGTCGTTAACGCTATAAGGTGATACACAAGCCATATCTAGTTCAAAGGGATGAGTGCTAGGTATGGCTACCTTGTTTTAGTGCTATTTAGGTATTAGCTTTAAAAGACTACAGGAATAGGAGTTTAAGGATGAATAAGACAGTTCTAGTACTTGCAGTAACGGGTGCTTTAATAACGTGGTCGACCCACAGCATTGCTGCTAAACCTGAGTGGGCTGGTAAAGGTAAGCCCGATTTAGAAGAAGTGAAAACGCTCGCTGAGGCTAAAAAAGTTGAAGGCGAAATTGATGATCGTGAGAAGCAGCTTGATTCAATGATCGAAGAGAAAAATAAGAAAGCGAAAAAAAGTAAGAACAAAAAAGATAAGCAGAAACTAGATAAAGAACTCGACGATTTGGAAGACGAGAAAGAAGCCCTCGAAGAGAGTAAAGAGAAGCTCAAAGATAAGAAAGAAAAGCTTGAAGATGATATGGATAATGACGAAGAAAAGTCGGGATTAGAAAAGCAGAAAGACAAGAAAGCGGAACAAGAGCGTAAAGAAGAAGGAAAAGGGTCAGAGAAAGGCCAACAGCAGCGTGAAGAAAACAGCAAAAAGTGGTGGAACTTCTGGGAGTAATACGAGGGCGTTACATCACCAACTCATTTCAACCTATCAGCACAGCTTTGTGTGGCAGCTAAGTCATTGGTTAAACATTGTGACCAGTTAAAGATAAGTCTCAACCTGTTCAGGAATACATGAACTAACTTGTATTGGCTGAGGCTTATCTGTAGCTAGAATCACTGTAGCAAGATAGAAGTTTCAAGCAGGTGGTGTGCTTCGCCGCTCAGGTGCGGTAGCTCTGCCATGATCTTTTTAAACTTGTCGTCGATTGATTCTGCTTCATTCAGCGATCGAAAAGCCAGTACAGCTTGTTCAGGCTCGCTGTTCACATAACCTTTCAATGTATCTAGCTGAATTTTATTGGCATTTTCAACTTTTGCTAAAGCGACATTAATTGCTTCGATGTTAATTGTTAACTCATTGCTTTTAAACATTTTTTATTATTTATGGGTTGTTGCTAATGCGCGCACATTAACACAATGATTTTTGCAGATATTGACCAAGATTATTAAATTGGAACAATTTTGAAAATCGTTAAAAGCTAGACTGCAATATGTAATGGGAAAGGTTTAAGAAATTCGAAGCGATTTAAGGAGTTAATAGCGCTAGCTGCTTAATTAGCGTTGGTTGGTTAGACTTAACAAAATGGGTTTAAGCTATATGGATTAATGCTTATAGGTTTAACGAGCGGAGAAGTTTTTTGAATAGGGTATCGCTGGAAGAAAACACGTAACAAAACATAAGGAGGAATTGGAGCGTGCAGCGGGAATCGAACCCGCATCATCAGCTTGGAAGGCTGAGGTAATAGCCATTATACGATGCACGCACACTGTCTTAAGAGTAAGACTGAAGCATCAAGAAGACTGGAGCGTACAGCGGGAATCGAACCCGCATCATCAGCTTGGAAGGCTGAGGTAATAGCCATTATACGATGTACGCACATCGTCTTAACGAGTTTGATAATGCCACATCTAACTGAAAACGAAACCTTTTTCTTTCATTTTTATTCTAAGTGCTCGCATAACCACCACTCCGCTAGTTTTTCCATCATGTTCGGCGCTTTTAGAGTGAATAAAATGTGACTAAACTCTCGTTAAACGTAGGGCGAGAAACAACAAAGAACGCTCCGCTCTTTCTAAGACCCACTCAGTTGGATTTATAAACCTATTTTAGTGGTGTTTCCTCATCATAAAATTAACATAAATACAGGCAATTTGACTGTTAACATAAACTGATTTCCATTCGTATTTTGATGCCCATTAATAACAATCTGGATGCATGATTTTAACTTGCCAGTCTGTCAAAGTATTCATCAAGCGAATCCGAGATGGGTGGAGTTATAGGCTCCTCTAAGCGTTCGAAGAAAAAAGTAACGAATTTAGTTGATAATTCATGCAAAACTCTCGTCATTACCTCTATCGTTTGGTACATTTGCCGCACATTTTGTCTCCCCTAAAATTCCCATGCCTTCTCAGTTCCGAATTAACAAAATTGTTGAAATTGGTGACACTCTTCATCGCAGTGGTTGTGCTCCTTACAAGCTAGAGAAATACACCCAATTCTATGCAAAAAAGCATGGTGTTGATGTGATGATCCAAGCAACGCCAACCGCGATTAATTATCAATTTCCAGACGATAACAACGCCGTTATTCTTAAGCGTCTAAAGCCTGCTTCGATTAACTTGAGTTTGTTGGCCAATACCATCATTCGTATTAACCAACCGAGCAGTGAGCCTGTTCCAGAGCCTGTCGGTTACTCTAAACTTGTGACGGCACTGGCCAATATGGGTATTCCGCCAGCGTATCTGATGCTAATTGGCAGTACGTTAGAAGCGGTTGGCTTTTCTGCATTACTGGGTTTGATGGTTTGGGTATGTCAGCAAGTTCTTCATTCACGTCGCGCTATTGCGGTTGAATTCATCTCGGCACTATTAACGGGTATCTTCGTGGCATTTTTGGCAAGCACAGGGTTGCCGATCCCGGTGTGGGCGTTATGTATCGCTTCGATTGTCTTGTTTGTCCCCGGGTTATCCATAGCCAACGCACTAGAATGTTTGGCGTTTAATGATCTCGTCTCTGGTACCAGTTTGTTAGGGCAGAGCGCATTAACCCTGATAAAGCTGTTTGTCGGGATTATTATGGGGCTCAACATTGGTGAAGCGATATGGGGACAAGCGGTCTCCATTGACTATACGAATGCGGTTCCGACATGGATGCACATATCTGGTTTGGTGTTGATCTCGGTGTCGATTGGTGTGATGTTCAATGCGCGTCCTAAAGACATCTTACTTGGCTTGCCAGTGGCAGTTCTGGGTATGTGGGGGCCATTCTATCTTGGTTTTGATAGTGGCTGGGTTGTCGGTACTTGGGTTACGACGGTTCTTATTACTTTGTACGGGACTTGGATTGCCAAGAAGATGGAACTCACGGGCTCTATTTATATCGTGCAAGGGATCATCATCTTGGTTCCGGGTAGCCGAGTATTAGTGAGTGCTAGCCAGTCGGTGTTTGAACAATCGATTTTGCCTATCCCGAGTATCGGTTTGTCGGCGTTATTCATGTTCTCTGCAATCGTGGCAGGGCAAATCACCGCTTACTCGATTTACTCACCAAAAGTCGAACGTTAAGCCGTTCCGCTTTTCAAATCTTTAAACAAACACAGCTTAGCGGCTGTGTTTGTTCGTTTTAGGTACTGATCTTTTCTAAGTTAAATTACGCTACTGAAAATTGGTTCGATTTGTGCTCGCTAAGCCTAACAAGAGTCATTAAAATGGACGCAAATTTTATTTAAATGAAGTATTAACGTATGTCTTTACCTCCTTGTCCGCAATGCCAATCTGAATATGTCTACCCAGACCAAAACAACCTAATCTGCCCTGAGTGTGCCTACGAATGGAATCCAGAAGAAGAGCGTTTAGAAAGAGAAGCCGCGCGTGTTAAGGACGTGAATGGCGTTGTATTGGAAAGTGGCGATAAAGTTACCTTCATTAAAGATCTAAAAATTAAAGGCAGTTCTTCTGTACTGAAAATCGGCACTAAAGCGGTAATCAGACGAATTAATGAAGGCAAAGATCACCAGTTAGATTGCAAACTGGATGGTGGCGGTGAAATGCTCGTTACGGCGAAGTACGTTAAGAAGCAATAGCGGCCAATGGTATTGATCTATCATTGCCGTTCAATAATTCTGACTGGGACATTGTCGTAAATCTTCAATAGGTTTAAGTCGCTTCTTGGCATACTGGTTCGCCTAATAAACAATATTAATTGCCTGAGAATTAAGATGATTAGAGAGTACAACCCAACTGATATTGAAGCTGTTTTAGATATTTGGTTAACCGCCTCGATAAAGGCCCATGACTTTGTGGCTCCTGAGTTTTGGGAGTCGCAAGTGGCTAATATGCGCGACCTATATATTCCGGTATCAACAACTTACGTGTATCAAGTAGACAGTGAGGTTCGTGGCTTTTATTCGCTTTATGAAGGGATCTTAGCGGCGATCTTTGTCAGTACAGAACATCAAGGCAGTGGTATTGGTAAGCAGCTTATTCATCACGCGAAGCTTGAATGCCCGAACTTGTCATTGAGTGTGTATAAAGAGAACCAAGCGACGATTCAGTTCTACTTGTCCCAAGGTTTTTCTATTGTGAGCGAACAATCTGATGAGCATACCGGACACCAAGAATACACCATGCACTTAGCTTAGGCTTGATAGCTAACCCCGGAAGAAAAGTAACTAGGAATCAACATTATATGGACATGGTTAAAGCTGCTCTTTCACATTCAACTGCCTTTCATCACTATGTGAATGCCTGTACTGAAGATGGGTTAGATATTTACACGGGCATTTCCGATGGCAGTGATGCGTATTTGAAAAGGCGAATTGCTTATTCAAAAGGTGAGGGTTTGCCAGAAGGGTGGACGCCTACTTCTACTTATTTTTGTTTCGAGTCTGGACGTATTCTTGGAGTGATAAGAGTTCGTCATGGCACCAGTCCGTACATTCACGATGTCATTGGACATATCGGGTATGAGACTTTGCCACAAGCGAGAGGGCGGGGTATCGCAAGTCATATGTTGTCTTGGGTTCAACGGCACGTATTGTCCGAAAGCGCTATTATTACCTGTGAGAGGGGAAATATAGCTTCGCAAAAGGTCATTGAGAGGTGCGGTGGACAATTCCTGAATACCTTTTACTCGGAGCAAGATAAACACGAAGTTTTACGTTACCAACTAGAACCAAAGTGAACATTTAAGCGTGGCATTTTTGGGTTTGATCGGGGTTACTATGTCCCGGTTTAAACGAAAATGAAGCCATAGCAAATTATTGTTGGAGGTATTTTGAAGTATTCAACAAGACCTGCTCAGTTACCAGATTATGAATTTCTGTTCGAGCTAAAAAAGGCGGCTGAATTTGAGCCAATCAAAGCTGTTTTTGGTTGGGATGAGCAAATTCAACGAGATATACACGCCGAAGAGTGGGCAGAAGAACGGCCTGAAATCATTGAATATCAAGGTAAAGCGATTGGTAGTGTGTTGTTGCAAGACAAAGGCGACCACTTCTATTTTTGCCGATTCTTCCTACTGCCTGAATATCATGGCAAAGGTATTGGTAGCCAAGTACTGAAAGACTTCTTAACTAAGGCTGATTGCTTAACTAAGGCTGACAGCCTCAATAAACCCGTCGAACTTTGTTATCTACAAGGTAATCGAGTTGGGGAGCTGTATCTAAGATTTGGCTTTGAAATCACCTCGCAAAACGATCAGTTTGTTTATATGTGGCGGTCACCTGGCCAACATAGCAGATGTTAGATATAGCCTTTTAAAGTTATAGAACAAATAGTTTTATATCAATGTAACTAAGTCTTAATCGCTATGTCTTGTGGCGGCACACCGAAGGTTTTCTTAAAAGCATTGGTGAAATTAGAAGGGTGCTGATAACCCGCTTCATAGGCGGCCTCGGTGATTGAAACCAACCCTCGTTCTAAATGCTGGCGTGCGATCTCTAATCGTCTCAAACGGATGTAACCGTTGATTGTCATGTTGTATGACTGCTTAAAACGCCTTTGAATATTAGATACACTCATCGAAAAATGCTCAGCAAGCATTTTTAGGCTCAGCTCTTGGTCGAGATGAATTTCAATAAAGCAGATTACAGCCTCAATTCGTTCGTCATAACTTTGATGTTCAATGTTAGTTACACGTGTCGCTGGTTTTATTATTTTTGGTTTAGTTTGGTAAGCCAGACAGCAAGTTTGTGGTAGTTGATGCATCGAATTCTCAAGGATCTGTTGAGTTAAGGATTCTATATGCAACTTCTGATGGAAGTTATTGGGTGAAGAGCAAGTCGTCAATTCTTGTGTCAGCTTCCAGATTTCTTCCGTCACTTCTAATTGGAAGTTGGCATTATGTGTATTGATGAAGTTTCGGCATTCACACTCTTCGGTTACTCGAGATTCGAACCATTTTGGTTTGACTAAGATGTTAATCTTATTGAGTTTATTGCTTGCTGTCATCACTCGACGGAAATTGGCGGGTTTAGTGAGGTTGACCACCACACCTTGAGGTTGATGAGTGGCATCGAGATCAAATTCGAGATCATCGTAACCAAATGACAGCTTACCTTCCAAAAGAATGGTGATCAGAACTGAAGCGTGAGCGGTAGAGATTATCTTAGTATCGACGAGCTCAATACAGCGGCCACCGTGGATAAATATTAGTTCATTATATTGATAAGAAAGAAATTTCCCCTCAGCCAGTGATGTCTGTGTAGTTTGACCTTGTGTGACAATAATCTGCTTTTCTGTTTGCTCCAACTTTTTAGTCAGAGTGACTTTGCCAATTTTAGCTCGTTTAGACGTTACTTCACTCATTTGACCGTTCCTCATAACAGCTGTGCGTTTTTGCATAAGCAAATCATCTGTGCATTTATAGGTTACAACTCTATCATAATTGATAATTATTATCATTTACATCTAGGATTGAATCTATGGAAAGCCCAGTCAGATCAACAATTAAGCTTTCAGCCCTCTATATCGCAATTGCCAGCACGTTTAGTAGCTCTGTTATGGCCGAAGAAAGTACATCGCACTTCGATGAAGTTGTGGTTTGGGGAACGAAAGTCTCAAGCAACACTGAATCGATCATTGCAGATGACATGTCACTGAAGCAAGCTGACCATATGTCAGATTTGCTGCGCGAAATCCCCGGAGTTGATGTTGGGGGAACGCATTCGATCAACCAGCGAATTACGATTCGCGGCCTAAGCGAAACTGACTTAGACATTCGATTAGATGGCGCTTCTCAGCACGCCAACATGTTCCATCATATTGGTAATTTGACTCTTAACCCTGACATATTGAAATCAGCGGATATCCAAGTAGGTAACAACTCGGTGACGCAAAATGGGTTAGGCGGTTCAGTGCTGTTTGAAACCAAAGATGCCAAAGATCTACTTCGCTACGACGAGACTTTTGGCGCTCGTGTTTATGGCGGGTATGCCACGAATGCAAGCCAGCAAGGCTCACTCACTATGTATGGTTTGTTGTCAGATAACGTCGATGCCATGCTTTACAGTCATTACATGAGCCGTGACAACTTTGAAGATGGTGATGGTACTGAAACCTTTGGCTCAGAAGGGGATGTATACAATATTCTAGGTAAGATTGGTTTTGAGCCAAGTGACTTACACCGTTTTGAACTCTCTTATGATATGTACCGTGATAACGGTGATTACAGTCCACGCCCTGATATGTCGGGTGGTACGAACGTGGGTTTGTCTAAAAACATCCTCATTCCCACCGATTACAACCGTGACACCATCACGGCCAGCTATGAGCTGCGTGGTGAAAGTCATCAAGGTAACGTGACTCTATACAACACGGAAACTGAGATTCAGCGAGATGAAAGTGTTATGGCACCACGTTGGCCTGCTAATCGCTTATCCAAAAACACGGCTAAAAACCAAAACTTTGGTCTCAACGCAAAGTTCCAATCCGATTATCGCCTGATGTCGTTTGATAACATCGCGACTTATGGCTTTGACTATATGGACAAGTCATCGAGCAGCTATTACGGCAGCAGCAAGTTTATGGACGAGTCAGCAATCTCTACAGCCCTTTTTGTTGAAGATCAGTTCTACTTTACTCAAGCATTCTCGGTCACGGCAGGGCTTCGTTTTGATGATTACCAACGTAAAGCAGAAGTTGGTAGCGAAGATTTTGACGATGTAACTTGGTCGTTGGCCACTCAATGGGATGTTACTCAAGATTGGACGCTGTTCGCGAGTACACGTTCGTTGTTCAAAGGCCCGGAGTTGATGGAGAGCTTTATTGCTTACCAAGATGTCGCTTATTTGGCTAACGATCTGAAGGCTGAGACAGGGCAGAACACGCAAGGTGGTGTCCGTTTCGATAAGCGCTTGGATAATCACTTTATTGGTGCCAACCTGACAGTATTCCAAACTAATATTGATGACTATATTGCCGAAAAGTATCAACGTGCAAGTAAGAGTTATTTGATTTATAACCTAGGTGACGTTGAGATAAAGGGCTTCGAGGCGAGCCTATCTTATGGCTACGAGATGTTTAAAAGTAAGCTGTCCTATGCGCTTTCAGAGACTAAAAATAAAGATACAGGCGGTGCAGTCGCAGGTGGCAATGGTCGAAGTATTGATATGGGTGACAGCATTACGCTGACACTCGATTATCAGTCTGAAGCGCTTGAGACTATCTTTGGTTGGAATTCGATGTTTGTTAAAGACGAAGACAACGTATTCGATGGTCAGCCGATCAAAGAAGGCTATGACGTTCATAACCTGTTTGCTCAGTGGGTGCCATCGAATCTTGATGGATTGTCTGTCACCTTTGGTATCGATAACGTGTTTGATGAGCAATACACCTCACACGCTTCTCGTTCAGGTACGGCAAGAGGCTTTACCTTGGATGACTATGAACCTGGCCGTAACTACAAGCTTTCTGCCGCGTATCAGTTCTAGGAAAGGTTTAAACTCATAGGTTTGGTTGGAGCGATAAACTCACGGTCGTAGGGATCCGGAAGGGGTATTGCTCGAAATTAAAGTTATCCGTTTAAGTCATTCTAGTGAAAAGAAAAGCGCCTCTCGAGCTCTCGAGCAAGGAATCGAGAGGCGCTTTCGCCTTATTTGTTATTGTGGGAATCACTCAATAGGCAAAGACAGCACACCACAATTGAGTTCTACTTGGCTCAGCCATTCTGTTGGAATCGCTCCGTCTTCTTCGTAGAAACACGCCGCTAATACCGCGCCAATCACAATCGCACGCCCGCAGCTGTCACCGCCACATAAGATATTGTCTCGAATACCTTGTTTATAGCTCTGAGCACCCGCAATGATGCGAATTAGCAAGGGAAATGCGGCACTCAGTTCACAATGCAATCCAAACTTCTTCGCGGCATCTGTTATTGAAAGCTCAGGTTCAGCCAATGCTTCATCGATTTGATCATGTATAAATCTGCTGCAAGTTTGTCGCACCATTTCTACGGACTGTAATGGTGAGTTGCCTTGAATCGCTGCTTGAATCAACAGGGTGATGGCTTGCGCCCATTCCACGGCTTTGTCGTTGTTGTTGGTCACTCGTACCGCGCTCTCTACCATCGCTGGTAAGGTGTGAGAGGTATAAGTACAGGCTACTAATGGAATGATCTTTGAAACTGCGGGGAGCTGCGTATCGTCTGCGCCACAGGCAGTAATCGGGGCGCCCTCTAGTTCTAATTGATGGATGTTCAGCAAGCTCATGCGCGTCGCTTTATCAATGTAGCCTTGCCAACTACCACCGAAATCAAACCATTTGCGGAAATGTTGAATATAGCTCGCTTCATCGTATTTTTGGTTGTCGACTAAACTATCGACCATCGTCAATAACTGAGCACCGTATTGCGAGTGCTCACCGGACGTTTTTCCTTGGTGCGCAAAGTAGCCTTTGTCTTGATAATCGAACTGATTCGGTGAGCGAAATTCTGGCTCGAAACCAGCCACGTGTAAGATCCTCTCTTGGTCATACAGCCAGTGCAACCCCATGGAAGCGGCGTCTCCAACCAATGCGCCGACAACGGCGTAAAAAGCTCTTTCTTTATGATTGTCCATGCTGAGTGATGTCCTTGAGAAGAATCAACGTAGTTCGATACTTCAAGTATAGTGATTAGACGAGTATTTCGCTGTGTTTCTAAGAAGAAATATGAAGGGATAAATCCCGATTGGTCAATAGCTTAAACCAATCAGGTGAACTTGATAAGGGAAAGGAATGGTCGGGCGAGTCGGTACTATTAATTAATGACGTTACTGATGGTTAAGGTAAGCACTAGAACGTTGTTCAATCACTTTGAACAGACGCGAAAGCGCAAAGCATAAAGCAAAATATACGAAGCCTACAATCAGCCAGATCTCGAAGATCAACCCCGATGAGTTTGCCATCTCAGTACCAACAAACGTCATCTCTTGGATCGAAATCAGAGACACAATCGACGTGTCTTTAACCAAGGAGATTGCTTGGCCTGCCAATGGTGGGGTGATGGCAGTTAATACTTGTGGGCCAACCACAAATCGATACTTAGACAATGCAGACAAGCCAAGCGAATCGGCCGCTTCCCATTGGCCTTTAGGAATACCTTCTAAACCCGCTCGAATCACTTCCGCAATGTAAGCCGAAGAGAGCAAACCAATACAGATAACACCAGACGCTAAGTTTTCCCAAAGGTTAGTAGGACCAAACAGAAAGGCTTGAACAGCGTTAATCTCGCCATTGTGTTCACGTAAGATACTTTCTAAACCAAGTAATGGAATCAGTTGGTTAGAAACGAAGAAATAGAATATGAAGACAAACACCAGTGGCGGAATATTTCGAACCAACTGGATAAAAATCAGTGCCGGTGTTTTGAAGAAAGCGATCTTTGAGTGTCTTGCTACACCTAACAATGTGCCAAAAGAGAGTGCTAACACCATACTCCAGACACTCAAGCGCAGTGTAGCGATCAAGCCTTGGAAGAAGTAGGGAATACTGCCTTGAGAAGGTGGAATGAAAATTAGGGTAAACGCATCTTCCCAGCGCCACTGGTAGTTGATACCAACAGCAGAACGATAATAAAGCCAGCCTGCAAACACACAAATGACAGCGAGTAACACGCCATCTAAAAGAGTAAGGCGTTGATACCAAGGCTTCATATGAACGTTGGGCTTAGGTGTTGTTAATGCGCTAGTACTACTCACGTCATTCCTGTTTAAACAATAATAATTAGTAGGCTGTTTTGTTGAGTTTTAGATCATCATTAAAGCGAATCAAGTTGCCGAATCGAGGCAGTGCAGACAACGCACTGCCTCGATTCACTAGCAAAAGTTCAGATTACTGACCTTGAGCAATCTGGTCTTGCCAATCTAGAGTAGAGAACCAGTACTCGTAACGCTCTTTCAACCAACCGTCTTCAGTACGTGCTTTGATCCATTCGTTGAAGAATTCTGCCTTGTCAGTTTCACCTAGGCGAACTGCAAATGCTTCGTTACCTTTGGATAGACGCTCTTCAAATGGAATAAATAGCGTGTCTGCGTTTTTGATCGCTTCGTGTTCTGGTTTCGGGCTAGACGCGATAACTGCATGCGCGTTGCCGTTTAACACTTCTTGGAATGCTTGAGCATCGTCATCGAACTGTAGAACTTTCGCTTTAGGGAAGGTTTCACGAGCGACTTGAACTGTGAACGCACCACGACGAGCAGCAATTTTCACGCGACGAGAATCAAAATCAGAGATCTGAGTAAAACCTTCCGCTAGCTCTTTGTTAGCCGCCAGTTGAACACCAGAGTGCGAGTATGGTTCAGTGAACAGCACGCTTTTAGCTCGCGCTTCAGTAATAGACATACCGCCGATGATCACATCAAACTTCTTCGACAATAGAGAAGGGATGATTCCGTCCCAAGCTGTAGGTACAAATTCGACTTTCCAACCAGAATCTTCGGCAAGGCGCTTCGCCACGTCGATTTCAAAGCCAACGAGATCGCCTTGTTTGTTACGCATCGCCCAAGGAACAAATGTCGACATGCCAACGCGCAGTGAGCCACGTTCGCTGATTTTATCGAGGTTAGGCGTTTCAGAAGCAAGTGCAGGCAAACTTACGGCAAGCGCTAGTAGGGCTGTAATCGCGGTTTTAAATAGCTTCATGCTGATAAATCCTTATTGTGTTCGCCAGTTAGCTCCGAGCTTATGCTCAAGCCAAGCAGCAACGGCAGAAAGTGAAAGTGTAAGAGCAAGATAAATGATCGCCACAGAGAACCAAATCTCGAATGGCATCGCGGTTTCAGAAACGATGTTTCTGGCTTCGGTTGTCAGGTCGAAAATAGCCATGACACTCACAATCGAAGAGTTTTTAATAAGAGAGATCACTTCATTAGTCAAAGGTGGCAAGGTACGTTGCACCACCTGAGGAAGAATCACATCCCAGTAAGTATAGGTCTTTGATAAGCCCAAGGATTGAGCTGCTTCAAATTGTCCTCTCGCAATACCATTTAAACCGGCACGAAATATCTCGGCGGTGTAAGCGCCTTGGAAAAGTGCCAAGGCTAAAACGGCAGTGCTAAAGCGATCCAGCCCTAACACGGGGCCAAATACAAAATAGAGCAAATAAATTTGTACTAATAACGGCGTGTTACGAATCAACTCAACATAGCTGGTGGCTAAGGTGCGTCCAACCACAGAATTTGAGTTTCTCAATAGTGCTGTCGTTAAACCAATGATCAGTGTGGCAACCAAAGAAATCAAAGAGATATTGATGGTAACCAGTAGCCCTTCAACTAATTCTGCAGGCCACCATTCACCACCTTCATAGAAAGCAATATAGTCCGGCACACGCTCCCATTGCCAGCTGTATCCCATGGTTTGTGCACCAGAGTCGAGAATCCAAACAACAGCAGCCACCAGTACAACAATCTGTACCAAAGCAGATAGGGCGGGTTTAATAATTCGAATCAACATCAATAAGTCAGGATCTGATTTAGGAACGCTTGAGTACGTTCATGCTGAGGGTTTTCAAAGAGCGCTTGTGGCGTATTCGATTCCACAATTTGTCCTTCATCCATGAAGATAACGCGGTCGGCCACTTGTTTCGCAAAGCCCATTTCGTGGGTCACACACACCATGGTGATACCTTCGCTCGCCAGTTCAACCATCACGTCGAGCACTTCGTTGATCATCTCCGGATCAAGCGCTGAAGTCGGTTCATCAAAAAGCAGTAATTCAGGCTTCATGCACAGCGAACGGGCGATAGCTACACGTTGTTGCTGACCGCCAGAAAGTTGTACTGGGTATTTGTTGGCTTGTTCAGCGATGTGTACGCGCTCGAGATAGTGCATTGCAATCTTCTCGGCTTCTTGTTTGCTTTTTTTAAGCGTACGAATCGGAGACAGAGTTAGGTTCTCAAGCACAGTAAGGTGGGGGAATAAATGAAAGTGCTGAAACACCATTCCGACTTGGCCAGGTGTGTTGAACTTACTCGGTAGTACTTGTTCTAGTACGGAAAGCTCGCCACTTTCGAACGGTTCTAGCTGATTGATACAACGGATTAAAGTTGATTTCCCCGAACCTGATGGCCCGCAAATCACCACTATTTCCCCTTGTTCAATCTTTAAATCGACATCCTTTAGGGCATGAAAATCACCATACCACTTGTTAAGTGACTTAAACTTAACCATTTCCTTGAGATTGTTCAAATCGTTGTTCATACCTAGTAAAGAGACAGGTTTACCTTACCAATATAGAAATCTGAATGCACATAAAATTAAGGACTTATGAGAATTTAATAGCATCTTGTAGGGCAAATTAAAAAGCAGCGCCCAAAATGAACGCTGCTTTATTTGTACGAAAGAAATAAGTAATGGGTTCAGTCAGATGTAAAAAATCATCTTTTTGTGGTCATTGTCTTTGCTTTCTCTCTACTATTAGCAATTCTTAGTGAATCGCAGACTCTAAAATCTCACGCGTTTTCTCTGGCGTGATTGCTTGGTTTTCGCCAAGTTGCAGGTAACCGTGCGATTCAAGTTGAGCAACAACGTTGTCGATTGCTGCCGCTTTAGTTGCTTCGTAACCGTCGAACATAGTTGCAACGTCTAGGCTGTGGTAGAAGGCTTCGATTGCAGCAATAGTGCGCTCGGCTAAATCAGCACCCGCTTCTAGGCCAAATACGTTGCGACCCATTTGCTCTAGCTTGCCACGCTTCGCTTCGATTTGATTACGAAGTAGTGAAGGTTGAACAATCGCAAGAGAACGTGCGTGGTCTACGTGCCATAGTGCTGTGAATTCGTGGCCAATCATATGTGTTGCCCAATCTTGAGGAACGCCAGTACCAATCAGGCCGTTAAGCGCTTGGTTTGCAGTCCACATTAGGTTTGCACGCCATGCGTCGTTGTCACGCTCGTCGTATTGCTTACCCAGTACAAGTAGGTTCTTAAGCAGTGTTTCTGCGTAACCGTCTTGAACCATCGCGTCTGTTGGCATTGTGATGTATTGCTCACATACGTGAACCCACGCATCAACTAGACCGTTGATCAGTTGGCGCTCTGGCAGAGACTTCATTACGTCTGGGTCCATAACCGCGAACTTAGGTTGTACTGCAGGGTTCATGAACGCCAGTTTCTCTTGAGTCTCTTTACGAGTGATTACAGCACCCATGTTAGATTCAGAACCTGTCGCAGGGAGTGTCAGTACAGTACCAATAGGGGTTGCTTCAGTAACTTGGTGTTTGCCCGCTAGGATATCCCAACCGTCGCCGTCGTATTTAGCTGCCGCAGCAACGTATTTAGAACCGTCGATTACTGAACCACCGCCAACAGCGATAATGAACTCTACGTTTTCTTCTTTAACAAGAGCGACGGCTTTATCTAGCGTCTCTTTGGTTGGGTTAGCTTCAACACCAGCGAACTCAATCCAAGCGTGATCCTTTAGAGAAGCGACAACTTGGTCGTAAACACCGTTGCTTTTGATTGAACCGCCACCGTAGATGACTAGTACTTTCTTCGAAGTATCAACCGCTTGGCTGATAGCGTTGATTTGGCCTTGGCCGAAGTGGATAACTGTAGGGTTAACATAAGTGAATTGCATTAGAGATTCCTTGTGTAAAGCTCAATTTGTTATTTTATTTGATTGCTCAATTTCTATATTTGCATATTAGTACAGTAATCTAGGGTGATGAAGAGCTGATTCTCCAAATAAATTGCCTATTTCTACAAAATTGATATTCTTTCTCTGCTTTAGCTTACTTACTCTTAGCACTTGGAATGGAAAGTCGCCACTTATGAAAACACTCGCGCAGTTGTTACAGTCTTATGTAGAACACAAAGGTTGGGATGATCTCGAAGGGATCAGAGAAACTAAAATTGGCGGTGTGTGGTTGTATAGAAGCAGTGGCGGGAATCAACGTCAGCCATTCACTTACGAATCTGGCATCATAATGCTAGGGCAAGGTAAAAAGAACATCTATATTGGCGAACGCCCAGTCACTTACGCAGCCGGTGATTACCTTGTAGTAGGTGTGCCAATGCCGTTGGAGTGTGAGGCCTTGCCTGTTAATGGCGAACCATTGCTTGGTTTATCTATCAACATTGACTCTCAACGCTTGCACAGCTTAGTCAAAAAGCTGGAAGACCAAGGCTTTCTAGAGAGCTACTGCAACAAGCACAAGCAGAATTCGAGCGGCTTAGAATCGACGCCAATGGAAGAGCAAATGCTGGAGAGCTTTACTCGATTGGTCAAAACTCTACATTGTGACATTGAAGCCAATATATTGGGCGATGCCATGGTCAGCGAAATTGTCTACCGCGCCCTAACCGGTTCAGAAGGGCGTGTGCTGTTTGATTTAGCTCATCATGACGGCCATTACGCACGTGTCGCTAAAGCGCTGTCTAAAGTGCATGAAGAGTACGACCAAACCATCACTGTTCAATCGCTTGCCGACGAAGCCAACATGAGCGTGTCTGCCTTCCACAATGCATTCCGTAATGTCACCTTTGAATCTCCTCTTCAATATTTGAAGAAGGTAAGACTCAACAAAGCCAAAGAACTGATTCAGCTAGAAGGCCTTCGCATCAGCGATGCTGCACGCCGAGTCGGCTACTCCAGCCCATCCCAGTTCAGTCGCGAATTTAAGCGCCACTTCAATACCACTCCGAGAGCGGTTTAGTTCTTCTTTCAACGAAACTATCTGTTGAGAGCTATGGTGTTGAGAGCTATGGTGCCAAAAGCTATGGTGTCGATTGCTCTTCGTTGATGCCATCGTGATTCCTGAAAGTCCCATGTCTTGGCTGAACACCATACTTCTCATGTCATCCCCCTGAGTCTCATATTTGTTGAATTATATGAGTAAATGTATCTAATCATAGGCATTGTCAGATTGTAGGTATTTGATTCTCGAATATATTATTAACGTACTTATATAAAATAAGCTCTCAAAAATAATTAATTAAATAGCCTAAGAATTTATGCATGGGTATAAGAGGTAAAGTTACTAACCTAGCTAGTAATGGAGTTTTAGTGTGAACAACCTATCAAATATCATCTAAATTTTGTAAATTACCCATCGAATTATCTGAGAGAGTATTCAGGATTATTGAATAGACTTAAAATTAAAGAGAATTTAGCAGTTGATAAAGCCTAATGTGACGGATAATTAGTCGCTTGATGACTAATTATCCTGTAACTTGCTGATTTATAGTCAACTGAGAGTCTGATGTATATCACGTTTACCCTAAAATAATTCACTTAACATGGCGCTACTTTAATCATTCTTTCCAATACGATTGTTAAATATAAATACGTATTCCTATATTATTAAAAGGATAATTCCGATGAGTAGCGATATCATTAAAATTTCAAGAAATACTGAAAATGCACCAATTAATTCTGTATCTACACAAACGGTCGCTTTTTCTCATTATAATAACTTTTCTGCTCAACTGCCTGTTGACCCTAAAACAGGTGAAATAGTTATTGGAGATATTAAAGATCAAGCAGCACAATGCTTAAATAATATTAAGGCCATTGTTGAAAGCATCGACCATGTTATGGATGATGTTGTGAAGATTAATGTTTTCGTTAAGAATATTTCTGATATCGATGCTATCGATGAAGTTTACGCAAGCTTCTTCAACAACAGCCTGCCGACACGTACAGTCGTGGGTGTAGCTGCGCTACCGAACAGTGACGCTTTAGTTCAAATGGATGCGCTTATTTCAAACGGCGAAGGTACTAAACCACAAGCACCTTGCGCACTAGTTAAGGTCTCAAGAAATACAGACAATGCGCCTCAAAGTGCTGTATCGACGCAGACAGCGGCTTTTTCTCACTACAACAACCTTTCGGCTCAATTGCCTATCGATGTAAATACAGGTGAGTTGGTTTCAGGTGGTATCACAGAGCAAACGACACAATGTTTAGCAAACATTAAAACGATTCTAGAGAGTATCGGTCATGTCATGAATGATGTGGTTAAAACCACTATCTACCTTAAAAATGTTGAAGATGCAGAAAAGGTAAATGAAGTTTGCGCTAAGTTCTTCCCAAGTTATGTACCAGCGCGAACGGTTGTTAATGCTGCTGAACTACCAATGGGCGCTTTAATTCAAATTGATACATCCGTTTCACATGGCGACGGTACACCGCCGCAATTACCAGAAGACACTCGCTTGTTGGTTATTGAAGCTAATAATACTGTCGATGCCCCTTTCATGGCTTATTCGCACACCGTTGCTTTCTCTCACTACAATCATATTTCAGGCCAATTACCTTTAGACCCGAAAACAAATGAAATGGTTGCTGGTGGTGTAAAAGAGCAAGCGGAACAATGTTTACAAAATATTAAGGCGATCATTGAAAGTGTTGATCATAGTATGGACGATACTGTGAAAATTAATATTCAGCTTAAAAATGTTTCAGACATTGATACAGTGAACGAGGTCTACACAACATTCTTTAATGCTGAATTACCGGCAAGAACGGTGGTTGGGGTTTCAGAGATTCCTATGAATGCTCTAATTCAAATTGATGCAGTCGTTTCCAACTGCGAAGGTACACCACCACAAGACGTTATTGCTTAAACATAATTAAACCCACTTCAAACTAAGCGGTCAGATTGTCGGTGATGATCTGATCTGCTCCTTCTTTAAATTGTCGGCTTGTGCCGAACACTCTCATACCGTTAGAAATAGTTAGTTAAACGTTTAGCTAGCCTGAGCCCGAAGAAATGATCAATACTGGTGATTCGAACTACTGCTTGTCGAGTAGATATCGAAGATTTTGAACTGTATTGGAGATGCTTTTGAAAAAGTCATTAATTGTACTGGCGTTAGTTACTACATCTTGTTTCGCTGTTGATGATGAAGACCCTTGTAACGTTGAAGGTGGAGGGGTTACTGCGGGTTATCTGTGTGTCGAAGAGAAAATGAAAGTAGCAAATATCGATCTCAATAAAACATATCAAGAAGCCATTATGCGAATAGTCGAGGAAGAAACCGAATTGCAAAAAATCGAGTTTCACATCGATCTAGAAGGACCTTTCCGAAGAGCTCAACAAGCTTGGTTGAAATACAGAGACGCAGATTGTGAATTTATAGGTCAAGCGTATACGCCTTCCGTTTGGGCCGGGGTTCAAATCGAAGAGTGTAAGCTAAGAATGATTTTAGAGCGTATCGAGTATTTTGAAGGTACCTATTCAGTTCCAGATTGAAGAAGCTTAAACTTGATTCTGGGTAATTAAGTTGGGGTTCATAGAAGCGATGTACCAAGAACCGAAAATAGAATTAGAATGTGAGAAAGAAAATTAAGTGTATGCAATTTCGAGTTATTTTATTGTTGTGCCTAGCGATAGTGGGGTGTTCATCTAATCAAGAGCTAACACCTGATCCGACAACTATCACGCTTTTTTATGGTGAGACGTTGATCTCGGCGGGTGTGTTAGAAGATAAAACATTTAATTCGGTTCTAGCCGATAGAAGAGAGAGTGTTACTCTCTCGGGCTCACTATCAAAGCAAAACTCAGGTTACTTAGTTGATATCTTAGTGATCAGAGAAAATAGAGCACCACGTTCAAAGCGCCAATTAAACACCTTACTTCTTATGAAGCCGGGAGAATTAGTGGATGTTGGCGGTGTGAACAATGATGTGTTCAGAGTCATTCTAGAGTAACAATCCCGAAGTAATCAATTAATGTGAAATTTTTCTTTACCTCAACCTAACTTCAAGTCTTAAGCTTCTCTTACCCAATAAGAAGGAGCTTATTATGCAAAATACCTACGTAAAAGAACTCGCCGTTAAAACTTACCAAGAAGAACTTCAGAAAGAGTACGTTAAATCTAAAGCTAGACCATTCCACGGCCCGAGTTTTATCGGCGGCGTACTATTGTCAGTCGTGTTGGTTGGGTTGTTTTAGTCCGATGAAGTGCGGAATTCTTGCACTTTTGTCAACTTTCGGCCCTTAGAGTCCTTCTAGCCAGCTTATAGTTTTATGTTGATTAAAGAAGATCTTTAGGTTTACGGCTATTTCAACATTTACAGTGACTTCTGAGGCTTGTTACGTTCGATTACGCTAATAGCGATAGTGCTGTTTAGCAGGTACTACGAGCTTTCTAATTTTTGTTTTCAATGTTAGGAATTTGGATTAGATTACGCTGATGTGCACCCTAATTATAAGAAGAGTATAACCTGTGAAAATCCATAGAATTAATCCGACCAAGCGTTGGTCTGATGTGACTGTGTTTAACGGTATTGCAAGCTTTGTTGAAGTACCAGAGACGGATACAACGGCAGGAATTAAGAATCAGGTTCAGCAAATCTTCGAACAAGCTGAAGAAATGATGAGTTTGGTAGACAGCGATAAATCTCGTGTATTGTCAGTGACTATTTACCTAACGGATTTCGCTAACTTTGATGCACTCAATGAAGTGTGGGAAGAGTGGTTCCCTGAAGGCTGCGCGCCAAGCCGTGCGTGCGTGAAAGCAGAACTCGCTAACCCTGAACTATTGGTTGAGATGTCATTCATGGTTGCTGCTGGTGAAAAGTTTCAATAAGCCGAAATCTCGGTAGATACAAGCGCTAGTAGACATAACTATTAATAAAGTCGACAGCGAACAGATAAAAAAAGGTTCATCGCGGCTTTCCGGGGAAAGCCGCTTTTATCTTCAAGAAGAAGTAGT